>JASHYG010000056.1 GCA_030043215.1 Gammaproteobacteria bacterium | reverse complement strand
TTCGCAGGCAATGCGAACCCGCAGCTCGCGCAGGAGATCGCGCGGCATTTGACGATGCCGCTCGGCCGCTCCGACGTGGGAAAGTTCAGCGACGGTGAGGTGAACGTCGAGCTGAGGGAGAACGTCCGCGGGCGCGATGTCTTCATCCTCCAGCCGACGTGCCCTCCGGTGAACGATCATTTGATGGAGCTGCTCGTCATGGTCGATGCGTGCCGGCGGGCGTCCGCGGCGCGCATCACGGCGGTGGTGCCGTACTTCGGCTATGCGCGCCAGGATCGCCGGCCGCGCGCGACACGCTCTGCGATCACGGCGAAGCTCGTGGCGAACATGATCGCGAGCGCCGGCGTGGATCGGCTGCTCGCCGTCGATCTGCATGCCGATCAGATCCCGGGATTCTTCGACATTCCCGTGGACAACGTGTACGCATCGCCGGTGCTGCTCGGGGACGTATGGAGACAGGGCTACCAGAACATGATCGTGGTGTCGCCGGATGTGGGCGGAGTCGCGCGTGCCCGCGCGCTCGCCAAGCGCCTCGACGATGCGGAGCTCGCGATCATCGACAAGCGCAGGCCGCGGCCGAACGAGTCGAAAGTGATGAACATCATCGGCGAGGTCGCCGGGAGAACCTGCGTCCTCGTCGACGACATGGTCGATACCGCGGGCACGCTGTGCCTGGCGGCGCAGGCGCTGAAGGACGAAGGGGCGGTGAAAGTCGTCGCCTACATCACGCACGCGCTGCTCTCCGGGGATGCGCTCGAGCGCATCACGAGATCGGCCCTCGATGAGCTGGTCGTCACGGACACGATTCCCCTGTCCGCGGCGGCGAGCCGGTGCGGACGCATCCGGCAGCTCTCCGTCGCGGCGCTGCTCGCGGAAACGATCCGCCGCATCCGCGACGAGGAGTCGGTGAGCTCGCTGTACGTCGATTGATACAGCGGATCTTGGTTACATGAATGGGGTCGCCGTCTGCGGCGACGCCGAGGAAAATTGGGCGCGAGCCCATGAGAACTTGGGCGCAAGCCCTCGAGGACAACTGGCATGAAAGTTTCATTCGAGTTCGGCGCGGATCGCCGCGACAAGCAAGGCAAGAGTGCGAGCCGCCGCCTGCGTCACACCGGGAAAGTCCCGGCCATTCTCTACGGCGGCGGTGAGCCCCCCCAGGCGCTGGTGCTCGACCAGCAGAATCTGCTGACGATGATCGGCAACGAGAAGTTCTACTCGTCGATCGTGCGGCTCAAGATCGAGAATAAGGCCCAGGCAGCGATCGTGAAGGACGTGCACATGCACCCCGCGCGGAGCGCCGTGGTGCACGTCGATCTGCAGCGCGTGCTGGAGAACGAGAAGATCCGCATCCGCCTGCCGATCCACTTCCGCAACGAGGCCATCTCGCCGGGCGTGAAGACTCAAGGGGGCGTGGTGTCTCACATGGAGACGGACGTGGAAGTGTCGTGTCTGCCGAACGATCTGCCCGAGTACCTGGAGTTCGATCTCGGTGAGATGAATCTCAACGACACGAAGTTTCTCGCCGACATTCCTCTGCCGGCGGGCGTCGTCATCACGGACCTAGTGCACGGGAAGAACAGGCCGGTGGTCTCCATCCACAGCCCGCGCGCCGAGGAGCCCGAGCCGGTGGCCGCCGAGGCCGCGGCAGCCGTGCCTGCGGAGGGCGCAGCGGCGCCTGCAGCGGGAGCGGCACCGGCTGGCGCTGCTGGTGGAGCGCCGGCTGCTGCTGGGGCAGCGCCGGCAGCGGCCGCAGAGACGAAGAAGGAAGGCGGCGCGGCGAAGAAGGAGGGCAAGAAGTAGCGCCGGGATCCTCCGGGGCGAAAGCCTTGCCCGCGCGGCCGCCGGCCCGCTTCCATGCCAGACGCTCCACTGAGACTGATTGCCGGACTCGGCAATCCGGGCGCGGAGTACGCGCGCACTCGCCACAACGTGGGCTTCTGGCTCGTCGATGAGCTCGCGCGCCGCCACGGCGGCACGTTCCGCCTGGAGCCCCGCCACCAGGCAGAGCTCGCGCGGGCGCGCATCGGCGCGACCGACGTGTGGCTCGTCAAGCCGATGACCTACATGAATGCGAGCGGCGGCGCGGTCGGCAGCGTCGCGCATTTCTACAAGGTCGCGCCGCAGGAGATGCTGGTTGCCCACGACGAGCTCGACTTTCCGCCGGGAACGGCGCGGCTGAGGCACGGCGGCGGCGCGGCGGGCCACAACGGCGTACGCGACATCATCGCGAGCGTCGGCGACGCGTTCTGGCGCATGCGGATCGGTATCGGACGTCCGGGCGCGAAGGGTGAGGGGATCGATCACGTGCTGTCGCGCCCGACCGCGGAGGAGGAGCGGCTGATCCGCGAGACGATCGAGGCGGGAGCGGACGCCGTCCCCGTGATGCTGGAGCAGGGCGCGCAGGTCGCAATGAACCGGCTGCACTCGCAGCTGCACCCGGGCGAGGCGCCCTAGCATTTCGGCGGGAATCCATGTCCATCAAATGCGGAATCGTCGGCTTGCCGAACGTCGGGAAGTCGACGCTGTTCAATGCGCTCACGAGCGCCGGCATCGCCGCGGAGAATTACCCCTTCTGCACGATCGATCCGAACGTGGGTATCGTGCCGGTGCCGGACCCGCGGCTCGAGGAGCTCGCTGCGATCGCGAAGCCGGAGAAGATCGTTCCTGCAGCGGTGGAGTTCGTGGATATCGCGGGGCTCGTCGCCGGAGCCTCGCAGGGCGAGGGGCTCGGCAATCAATTCCTGGCGCACATCCGGGAAGTGGACGCGATCGCCCACATCGTCCGTTGCTTCGAGAACGACGATATCGTGCACGTCGCCGGCAAGATCGATCCGCTCGCCGACATCGAGACCATCAACACGGAGCTCGCCCTGGCCGACCTCGCAACCGTCGAGAAGGCGCTGGACCGCGCGGCGCGAGCGTCCAAGAGCGGCGAGAAGGACGCGGCGCGCAAGCGCGATCTGCTGGAGCGGGTGAAGGCGCAGCTCGACGGGGCGCGGCCGGTCCGCGCGCTGGCGCTCGGCCCGGAGGAGCGGAGCGAGGTGCGCGAGCTGCATCTGCTCACCTCGAAGCCGGTCATGTACGTGGCCAATGTCGATGAGAGCGGCTTTGCCGGGAACCCGCACCTCGCGGCGGTCGAGAAGCTCGCGGCGGCGGAGGGGTCGCAGGTGGTCGCGGTCTGCGCGGCCATCGAAGCGGAGATCGCGCAGCTCGAAGAGGCCGACCGCACGGAGTTCCTGAAGGAGCTCGGGCTCGCTGAGCCGGGCTTGAGTCGCGTGATCCGTGCGGCCTACCGCCTGCTCGGGCTGCAGACGTTCTTCACGGCCGGTCCGAAGGAGGTGCGTGCATGGACTGTCCGAGCAGGCGCAACCGCGCCGCAGGCGGCGGGCGTCATCCATACGGATTTCGAGCACGGATTCATCCGGGCCGAGGTGATCTCGTTCGCCGATTACATCGCGTACCGGGGTGAGGCGGGCGCGAAGGAAGCCGGGAAGCTTCGGCTGGAGGGAAAGGAGTACGTCGTCCGGGAAGGGGACGTCATGCATTTCCGGTTCAACGTGTGAGGGGGGCGAGGCCCACCGGTCGGCGCTGGCAGCACAGTAGTTGACGTCAAGCGTGACTTCACGTATTTTACGTGAATGGCAGCCAAGGCGAACATCACGGTAGCGATCGACCCCAGGCTTCTGAAGAAAGCACGGGCGGTAGCTGCGCGACGCGGGCAAAGTGTAAGCGCACTGCTGGCCGATGAGCTACGCGAGCTTGTCGATGAAGAGGCGGGGTATACATCGGCGCGCAAGCGGGCGCTATCGCTCCTTCAGAGCCCTCTGTCCCTAGGGGGGGTGCCTCTGCGGCGCGACGAGTTGCATGAGCGACATCGCCTTCGTTGATAGCAACATCCTGATTTACGCGCACGACGTGGACGCAGGCGTCAAGCGTGAGCGGGCCGCAGCAAAGCTGCGCGAGCTGTGGAATTCAGGGACTGGTCGGCTCTCCGTCCAGGTGTTACAGGAGTTTTACGTCAACGCGACACAGAAGCTCGCCACACCTATCGCGCGTACGATGGCGCGAGAGATTATCAAGACATATGGCGTCTGGGTACACCGCGCCGCAACCGTCGAAACCGTCACGCGTGCTACAGAGATCTCCGATCTGGCCCGAATTTCGTTCTGGGATGCGCTCATCGTGGCGTCGGCCGAGGAAGTCGATGCTGATGAACTCCTGAGCGAGGATTTGAACGACGGCCAGGCGATTGCCGGCATCAAGGTGGTGAACCCTTTGAAGGCTAGTTACACGGGCTTTGAGGTCCACGATGGCCGATAGGCGGTTCTGAGGGCCGCTGATCCTGTCCGCGCCCCGTGGTCACGGCTCATAGCGCCGCAGAGAAAGCCGAGCCGAAGCCTTCCGATCGCAGACGGCGGCGCGTCGGGCACCCGCGCGACGGGGCCCGAGCCCGGGCGGTCGATTCTTGACACCGCAATCGAGGCCCACGGACAATGCCGCCCCCTTCGGGGCGGCACTGTGGAAAGGTAGCTCAGCTGGTTAGAGCACGGCACTCATAATGCCGGGGTCGAGGGTTCGAGTCCCTCCCTTTCCA
>JASHYG010000055.1 GCA_030043215.1 Gammaproteobacteria bacterium | reverse complement strand
GATGCGCGCGCTCGCGAGCACCAGCGGTATGCCGCGGCGGCCGCACTCGTGATAGAGGTGGGGCCACACCTCGGTCTCCAGCACCAGTGCGAGCCGCGGGCTCACGCGGCGAAAGAACCGGCGCACGGCACCCGGCAAGTCGAGCGGCGCGTAGCGCACGTCCACGCGCTCCGCAGCGAGCAACGCGCGCGCGCGCGCGGCGCCGGCCGGGGTGGAGGTGGTGAGGACGAGAGGCGCATCGGGCACTCGGCGCCGCAGGGCCTGCACGAGCGGGACGCCGGCCTGGACCACGCCGGCCGACGCCGCATGGATCCAGAGGCTCCCCCTACCGGTCGCGGAGCCGAGCCCGAGCCGCTCCCCGAAGCGCTGCCAGTACCCGCGCTCGCGCAAGCCCCGCCACAGCAGCGCCGCGCAATACGCGGGCGCCAGCACATACGCGAGCAGAGAGTACAGGCGGCGCAACGCGGGACCTCGGAAGCGGCGCGCGGCGCCGGCCGGCTCAGGCCGCGCCAGCCGGCGGTTGCAGCACCCGCGAGCCGGAGGACTCACGATAGCCGTCGAGCAGTCCGTGCCAGTCCGCCTCCGTGAAGCGGTCCCGCGGCAGGGCATAGACCACCTTCTCGAGCGAGCGGCGCAAGCGCACGAGATTGGCATCGCACCACAGCCCGGGGTTGCGGAGGCTCCCGCGGTCGAAGTCCACGAGAAACACCTCGTCCTCGCGGCCGAGGAGCACGTTGTGGGCGTTGAGGTCGGCGTGGCAGACGCCGAGGTCGTGGAAGCGCCGCACGCAGCGCCCGATCGCGATCCAGTTGAGCAGCGACAGCGCGCCGACGCGCAGGCATTCCGAGAGCGGGAGCGCCTCGGTCAGGCGCTCGGTGATGATGTCCCCGCGATAGGTGAGGCCCTGCTGCTGATACCGGGCGGCAACGGGCGCCGGCACCGGCAGCCCCGCGCGGTGCAGGTGGTACGTGAGCTGCCACTCGACGAACGGGCGGGAGGCCGACTCGCCGCTCCACACATAGCGGTCCCGGGCGACCTGGGCGATGAGGCCGCCCCGGCAGTAATGGCGCAGGACCCAGTGGTGCCCGAGAGGCCGCAAGTACTGGACGGTGCCGCGGCCGCGAGCCTCGCCCTCCACCTCCCCGCGCGAGCGCCAGTACGTCGGGTCGAACGCCGCGGCGGACAGGTTCCCGGCTCGGGAGGCGTCGTAGAGCATGGCGCCGCCCGTGATGATGCGGCGCCGGACCTCGGAGCCGAGCGGCCAGCGCGCTCTCACGGGCGCTCCGCGGCGGCCAGCGCTGCCCCAGGGGGCATCCCGGTCGTCGGCCGGCTGGATTCTCGGCTCAGGCGTCTCATCGAAGGACGCCGAGTTTAGCATCGCGGGCCCGCGCGCCGGCCTTGCTAAACTCTCGAGTCATGGACGGCATCCTGGTACCGCTCTCGCCCGGCGAGCTCATCGACAAGATCACGATCCTGCGCATCAAGGCCGCCCGCATGACGGAGGCGGCCCAGCTGCGGAACGTGCGCGAGGAGCTCGCGCTGCTCACCGAGACCTGGCGCGGCTCGGGCTGCGCGGCCCTGTCCCTTGCCGAGGACGAGCAGGCGCTGCAGGCGGTGAACGAGAAGCTCTGGGACATCGAGGACCGCATTCGCGAGAAGGAGGCTGCGCAGCGCTTCGACGGCGAGTTCATCGAGCTCGCGCGCGCCGTCTACCTCTGCAACGACGAGCGCGCCGCGATCAAGAAGCGGATCAACCTGCGCCTGGGATCGCGCCTGATCGAGGAGAAGTCCTACGCCCCGTACAGGGTGTACTCGGCGCCGCAGTAGGGGCATTTCGCCCAGCCCGTCTCCTCGATGGCGAGATACACCCGCGGATGCGAGTTCCAGAGAATCATCTCCGGCGTCGGGCAGCAGAGTGGGAGATCCGCCGCCGTGACCCGGTATTGCAGCTGCGCGTTCGCTTCGACGAGGGGTGGGGTTGCGGCCATGGCGCTGCAATTATACCGATCCGCGCGCGGGCTCGCCGCCGATCGTCGTATCCCAGATCGCACGCACCGCCGCGCGCTCCGCGGCGAACTCCTCTACGGGGATGATCGGCGGCCGGCCCTCGAGCGAGAGGTGATGCAGGCGCGCGCGGTACGCCCGGTAGGCGCCGGTGAGAGCATCGACGGTCTCCTGTGGAACGAGGCTCGCGGAGGCCACCGACTCGAGCTGGCGGATGGTGTCCGAGAACCACGCGACGGGCGGGTAATCGTGCGCCCAGATGAGCGCCCAGTACTGCGCGAGGAACTCGACATCGGCGATGCCCCCGGCGTCCTGCTTGATGTCGAGCTCGCCCGGCCTCGCGTTCGACCGCTCGCGCCGCATGCGCTCGCGCATGGATCGAACCTCGTCGCGCAGACTGTCGCGCCGCACATGATGCTGCAGGATCCGCATTCTCAGGGCCTCGAACTCGGCCTCGAGCCGAGGCGCTCCAGCCACCGCGCGCGCGTGCAGCAGCGCCTGATGCTCCCACGTCCAGGCCTCCCGCTCCTGGTATTCGGCGAACGCGTCGAGGCTGGTGACGAGCAAGCCGCCCTTGCCGCTCGGGCGCAGGCGCACATCGACCTCGTAGAGCCGGCCCGCGGCCGAGTGCAGGGTGAGCAGATGCACGACGCGCTGGGCGACTCGCATGAAGAGCAGCTGGTTGTCGGTCGGCCGCGGCCCGTCGGTCTCCTGCCGCTCCCCGCGCGAGTCGTGCAGGAAGACGAGATCGAGGTCCGACGAGTAGCCGAGCTCGAAGCCGCCGAGCTTGCCGTATCCCACGGCGCAGAATGCGACCGGGCGCCGCGCCCTTCCCTCTCCGCACATCGGGACGCCGAGCTGCGCGGTGATCTGCCGCCACGCGACATCCATCGCGCGCTCGAGGATCAGCTCCGCGATCTCCGTCAACCGGTCGCTCACTCGCATGATGGGAAGCCGGCCGGTGAGATCCGCCACCGCCACGTGAAAGGTCGCGGCTCGCTGAAAATGGCGTAGGGCCTCGACCTGCCGCTCCGGATCGTCGTCCGGCGCCTGCTCCATGGCGAGGTCGAGCTCGGCCGCGAGCTCCGCCCGCGTCGGGCTGTGGGACAGCACGCGCTCATCGACCAGCTCATCGAGCAGCAAGGGGTAGGAGGCGATCTGGCTCGCGAGAAACTCGCTCTGCGCGGCGAGCTCCGTGAGCCGCGTGCGCGCCGCCGTGCTTTCGTTGAGCAGCGCGAAGTAGGCCGACCGTGATCCGATCGCCTCGAGGATCCGCAGCACTCTCTTGAGCGCGGGAATCGGCTCGCGGCTCGCGCCGACACTCGCCATGAGGGGCGGCAGCAGGACCTGCAGGCGCTTGCGCGACGGCTCATCCAGCTTGCGCACGAGCGCCGAGTCGCGCAGCTCCTCGAGCAGGCGCGCCGCCTCCGGCGCGTCCTCACCGAAGGCGCCGCGCAGCCGCTCGACGAGCGAGCCGGCTTCGCGTTGACCGGCCTGCCCCGAGCTCCCCGCGGCGGCTTCCAGATCGACCAATGGGGAGCCGCCCTCCTCGACCGAGGCGGCGAACACCACCGCGCGGAAGTGATCGCGCACTCGCTGCCGGTGCCGCTCGAGCTCCCGCGCGAGCGCAGGGCCTTCCGCGAACCCCATGGCGGCCGCGAGTCGTCCGCGCGTCTCGAGATCCTCCGGCCAGCGGTGGGTCTGCTCGTCGTTGAGCATCTGCAGGCGGTTCTCCAGCCGGCGGAGGAACTCGTACGCGGCGCTGAGCTCGCGCACCGCCTCCGAGGACAGCAGCTTGTTGCCGTCGAGCCGTGCGAGCGCGGCGAGCAGAGAGGAGGTCTGCAGGCGAGTGTCCCGGCCGCCCCGGATGAGCTGCAAGGCCTGCACGACGAACTCGATCTCCCGTATGCCGCCGGGACCGAGCTTCACGTCGTCCTTGAGCTCCCGGCGCGAGACCTCGCGCTCGATCATCCCTTTCATCTCGCGCAGGCTCTGGAAGACGCCGTAGTCGAGATAGCGCCGGTACACGAAGGGCCGGATGACGGCCGCGTCGATCTCGGCATAGCGCTCGGGCGCGGTGACGGGACGGGCCTTGATCCACGCGTAGCGCTCCCAGTCCCGGCCGTGGCGCTCCAGGTAATCCTCGAAGGACGCGAAGCTCGCGACGAGCGGACCGCTTGCTCCGAACGGCCGCAGCCGCATGTCCACACGGAACACGAAGCCCTCGGGCGTCGGAGCATCGAGCAGGCGGATCAGGGCCCGCCCGAGCCGGGCGAAGAACTCCTCGTTGGCGAGAGCGCCCGCGCCGTTCGTCAGGCCATGCTCCGGGAACAGGAAGACGAGGTCGATATCCGAGGAGAAATTGAGCTCGCCGCCTCCGAGCTTGCCCATGGCGACGACGACGAGAGGCTGCGCCGCGCCCTGCTCCGACTGCGGCACGCCGTGGACGGCCGTGAGGCGGTCCCACGCGTAGCGGCTCGCCGCCTGGATGGCCGCGTCGGCGAACGCGGAAAGATCGGCGAGAGTCTCTGCAAGCGGCGCCCAGCCGGCCAGATCGCGCCAGGCCATTCGCACCATCTCCCGCCGGCGCCAGCGGCGCAAGGCGGCCATGAAGTCCTCTTCCGCCGGCAGGGTGTCCGCGGGCCAGCGCGGCGCCCGCTGCGCGAAGTAGGCGCGACGCTCCTGAGTCGCGTGTGGCGCGAGATCCCCTCTCGAGGCGAGCTCGGCCAGGAGGCTCGGGTCGCGCGCGCAGGCTTGGGCCACGAAGTCGCTCGCCGCGTACACGCGGCTCATCGACTCCACAATCCAGGGCGGTGTGTCGATCCGGGGCTCGGCGTATCCGGCGTCAATCCCCGGCATTACCGCCCATGTCGTGGAAGGCGGCGGTGTCGAGCCGGCGGATCAGGCCTTTGAATGTCGAGTCGCGCGCGTACACCTGCGCTCCATCGGAGGCCTCGACCGAGCCCGTGCCTCCCTCGATCGAGCTGTTGTCGATGTGCACGCTCGCTCCGCGAGCGGACACGCCGACGCCCCCCGCGATGATCCGGCTGTTCGTGATGTGCACTTCGCAGCCGTTCTCCGCGCTCACGGCGTCACCGTCGAACTCGAGATTGCGGCTGTCGATGTGCAGGAGGCCCGTCCCCTGGCAGACGATCGGCTCGTGACGCCGCTCCACCGGGGCGCTCGAGAGAAGCGCGCCGCCGGCGGCCGGTGTCGAGGCGCTCGAGCTCTGCGCGGGAGCCTCCTCTCCAGGACTGGCTTCCGCGATGCGGTACCCCGGACCCGAAAGCAGCACGCGGCCGGCAGGCTCCGCGGCGGCCGCCGGGGCCGTGGGACTTGCCGCTGGCGGCAGCCCGGCGACGACCTCGTCGGCCCGTATGCGGCGCAACTCGCCCGTGCGCTTGACGCGGACCGTGATGACCCCCGTGGCGGGATCCGTGGCGACGACCTCCAGCGCTCCGTTGCGCTCGAGAGCGGCCCGCGCCCAATCGAGCGCGTCCTGGGAGGATGCGGCCGCTCCGACGCCGATGCCGAGGCTCAGCGCGAGGACCGTGAGGAGGGTGGCCGCCGATCGCCGTGCGGCCCGGGGCCTGAGGAGAGTCATGGGCGTCCCCGAGAGATGGGCTCCCAAGGACATTACCCCGGTGTCTACCGGAGGTCCACTCAAAAAAAACCCCGCCGAAGCGGGGTTCAAGGTATTGCGCGGATTTGGGGGTCTTGCTCCGCGACTTTCCGGCCTGCCGCCACGCGGGAGCGCAGCGGCAGACCGTAACTGTCTAGCTGGTAGACCGACCTGGACTGAAAGAGTTCACTGGGTCCCTGCATGCGGACCTCGTGACTTTACATATCCATGCCACCCATGCCGCCCGGAGGCCCGGCATGGCCGTGCTCCTCTTCCTTCGGAGCTTCGGCGACCATCACCTCGGTGGTGAGCAGCAGGCCCGAGACGGACGACGCGTTCTGCAGGGCGAGCCGGGTGACCTTGGTCGGATCCAGGATCCCCTGCTCGATCAGATCGCCGAACTCCCCGGAGGCCGCGTTGTATCCATAGCTGCCCCGGCCCTCCTTGACCTTGTTGAGAATCACGGCGGCATCCTCGCCGGCGTTCTCGACGATCTGGCGCAGCGGCTCCTCGATCGCACGGGAGAGGATCCGGATGCCGACCGTCTGATCCTCGTTCCCGCCCTCGAGCTTGTCGAGGCTCTTCTGCGCGCGGATCAGGGCGACACCGCCGCCCGGGACCACGCCTTCCTCGACAGCCGCACGGGTGGCGTGCAGCGCATCCTCCACGCGTGCCTTCTTCTCCTTCATCTCCATCTCGGTCGC
>JASHYG010000054.1 GCA_030043215.1 Gammaproteobacteria bacterium | reverse complement strand
CTGGGAGGTGCGGGTCGCCACGCTATCCGGCGGCGAGAGGCGGCGTGTCGCGCTCTGCCGGCTGCTGCTCTCCGCGCCCGATCTGCTGCTGCTCGATGAGCCCACCAACCATCTCGATGCGGAGTCGATCGCCTGGCTCGAGCAGTACCTCGAGCAGTACCCGAGCACGGTGGTCGCCGTGACGCACGACCGCTACTTTCTCGACAACGTCGCGGAATGGATCCTGGAGCTCGACCGCGGTCGCGGCATCCCCTGGCACGGCAACTACTCGAGCTGGCTCGAGCAGAAGGAGCAGCGGCTTGCACTGGAGGAGCGCGAGCAGGAGGCGCTGCGCAGGACCCTGCAGCGCGAGCTCGAGTGGGTGCGGCAGGGCGCCAAGGCGCAGCAGGCGAAGAGCAAGGCCCGCCTGCAGCGCTACGAGGATCTCGCCTCGCGCGAGTTCCAGCAACGCAACGAGACGAACGAGATCTACATTCCCCCGGGCGAGCGGCTCGGCGAGGTGGTCATCGACGTGAGAGGCCTGCGCAAGGCGTACGGCGAGCGGCTCCTCATCGACGGTCTGTCCTTCACCCTGCCGCCCGGCGGCATCGTCGGCATCGCCGGTCCGAACGGCGCCGGCAAGACGACGCTGTTTCGCATGCTGACCGGCGCCGAGCGGCCGGATGCGGGCGAGATTCGGTTCGGGCCGAGCGTGAAGCTCGCCTACGTGGACCAGGAGCGCCAGGCGCTCGACGATTCGAAGACCGTCTGGCAGGAGATCTCGGGCGGCCTCGATCTCATCCGGGTGGGCAACTACGAGACCTCCTCGCGCAGCTACGTCGGCCGGTTCAACTTCCGGGGAACGCAGCAGCAGCAGCGCATCGGCGAGCTTGCAGGCGGCGAGCGCAACCGCGTCCATCTCGCCAAGATGCTGAAGGCCGGCGCCAACGTGCTGCTGCTCGATGAGCCGACGAACGATCTCGACGTGGAGACTCTGCGGGCGCTCGAGGAGGCCCTCCTCAACTTCCCCGGCTGCGCCGTGGTCGTCTCGCACGACCGGTGGTTTCTCGACCGGATCGCGACGCACATCCTCGCCTTCGAGGGCAATTCCGAGGTCGTCTGGTTCGCGGGCAACTACCAGGAGTACGTCGAGGACTTCAAACGCCGGCGCGGCGAGGAGGCGGCGCAGCCCCACCGCATCCGCTACAAGCCGCTCACCCGCTGACCGCGGGACTGCGGCTGCCCCCGAGCGTAGATCTTCCGCTCCCGGGTGACATAACGCGGCCATTTGAGCGTGAACGAGCCGGGTGGAGTGAGTTAGAATCGGCGCGCGCTGCACCACGAAGAGCAACAAGGCGCCTTACGATGGCCGTCTACATCGATTCCGCGAGCCACCTGATTCACGAGCACGAGCGGGCTCTCGCGATCACCTGTCCGCACTGCGAGGTCACCTCGCACATCACTCCGAGCGCCGTGCCCGATTTCGCCGACCTGCAGACGTCGAAGCCCGCAGCCGTCGGCGTGGTCTACCGCTGCGACTCGTGCCACTCGCCCGTGTTCCTCCGCTACGCGGTGCGATTCTATCGCCCGAACCGCATCGAGCTCGCGCCGCAGTTCGTGGAAGTGGAGCGTCCGCGCGAGAAGTTCACCTTCACCCACCTGCCGGAGGAAGTGGAGGTGCTGTTCCGCGAGGCGCTCCTCTGCTTCTCGAGCGGCGCCTACAACGCCTTCGCCTCGATGAGCCGGCGCACCGCGCAAGCGGTGTTCGCCGATCTCGGGGAGACCGGCAAGCTGCGGCTCTTCGACGAGATCAACGACGTGCGCGAGATGGCGGACATCGACATGAAGACGTTCATGACCATCAAGAGCGTGATCTTCGGCACTCAGACCGACTCGAGGGCGGACCCGCCGCGTCTCGATGCCTCGAGCGCAGCCGTCGTCCTCGAGGTCATGAAGGATCTGCTCTACGAGGCGTACGTTCGCAAGGGCCGCCTGCAGCAGGCTCTCATGGTGCGCCGCTACTTCGCCGAGGAGACGGCCGAGGAGTTGACGCGGGTCCTTGCATCCTCGCCGCCGTTGAAGCAGGCTGCCGACCACGACTCGGCGTCGCAGCCTTGAGACCCGCGCTGCACCCGCCCGGGGTGCTCGCCACCCCCCTCAAGCCCGTGCCCTCTCGGCCGATAACCGGAAGGTGAGGTTGCGCTGGCGGGCCGCGCCGGCAGCCGCGTGTCGCGCGGTTGCGCGCCGGAGCCGTGAAGGCGGCAGCGTGCCGCGAGGTTGCGCATCGGATAGTGAGTATGTACGACGGCGCAGATACCGTGGTTCTCTACGAGGAGCTCGCCTACCAGGACGTTCTCCCTCTCCTCTGGCGCCCGCTCCCCGGCAACATCGATCAAGCGGTCGCGGCCAGCTTCACCGACCGCAACGTGCGCCTGCTCCAGGCCTGCGCCGCCGTCGAGGAGCACGGCGGCAGCGAGAAGCCGGATGACGACTCCCCCGAGCTGCTGCGCCTCGACTTCAAGATCAATCTGCTGCTCGACCTGGTGGGCCAGCTGCTGGTCGCCAACCACCCGCGCCCGCCGGCCGTGCCGATCCGCTTCAACGCGCTCGGCGCCATGTGGCGCGCGGCGCCCCCGCTGCCGGAAGCCGGCACGCAGGGCGTCGCCGAGATCTATCTGCGCGACTGTCTCGCCGAGCCGCTGCGGCTCATCGGGCGCATCACCAACGTCACGCCCGACGGTCAGGTGAAAGCCCGCTTCTCGCCGGTCGGCGAGACCATCGAGGATCTGATCGAGAAGCTCACCTTCCGGCGCCATCGCCGTCAAATCGCCGACAGCCGCCACCGCGGCGCTTTGTGATTCGGATCACGCGGCGTTGCGCGGCGCACAGCCGACTTACGAGACATTTCACAATATTCCGGCGGCGTTCGGTCAACAATAGCCGCACGGTTTCGGGGCGGAGCATCGATGTCGGCAACTGAAATTGCCATCGTCCCCCCTGCAGAATGGGGCGAGGCGCGGGGGCGAGCTGCAGTGGAGCAGCGAGCGGGCGGGCTGGCGCCCGTCGCAGAGCGAGCGCAGAGCGGCGACGGGACGGCGATCGGCCGGGCCGGCGCAAAGCACGACGAGCGTGCGCGGGTGCGGCTGCCGACCGGCACCTCGTATGCGATTCGCGGCGTCATCGGACTGATCCGCCAGGTTGCCGAGCACGAGTCCACCGTTCTCATCCTCGGGGAGTCCGGCACGGGCAAAGAAGTCGTGGCCCGCGCGGTTCATGATTTGAGCCCGCGGCGGCAACGCCCGTTCGTCGCCGTCAACTGCGGAGCGATCCCGGCGGAGCTGCTCGAATCGGAGCTGTTCGGCCACGAGCGCGGGGCCTTCACCGGCGCCGTCGCCGCGCGCAAGGGCCGCTTCGAGATCGCCGAGGGCGGAACGCTGTTCCTCGACGAGATCGGCGACATGAGCCCGACGATGCAGGTGAAGCTGCTGCGCGTCCTGCAGGAGCGGGTGTTCGAGCGCGTCGGCAATCACGTGCCGATCCGCTGCAACGTCCGCATCATCGCGGCGACCCATCGCAATCTCGAGGATGCCATCGCGCACTCGACGTTTCGCGAGGACCTGTTCCACCGTCTCAACGTCTTCCCCATCGAGATGCCGCCGCTCAGGGAGCGCATCGAGGATTTGCCGCTGCTCGCGCGCGACTTCATCGCGCACAACGTCGCCGAAGGTCGCGGGCACGTCGAGCTTTCCCCGCGCGCGCTCGCGGCGCTCGCCCTGCACCGCTGGCCCGGCAACGTGCGCGAGCTCGCCAATCTCATCGAGCGGCTGTCGATCGTCTGCGGCGGCCGCATGGCCGACATCGGACGCTTGCCGCCGAAGTACCGGCCGTCGGATTGGACGCCGGAGCCGGATGCGGACGCCGGGGAGGCCCAGGGAATGATCGCCGGGGAAGGCGAGCCCCGGTTTCTCGAAGGCTTCGCGAGCGCCGACTCGGAGCGGCTCGGCGATGCGCAGAGCGCCGAGCCGCGCGACCTGGTCGGCGCCGCACCCGCTCTCGAGCCGCCGGGCGGCGGCGCGGACGCCGACGATGATGCCGACGATGGCGCCGACCCCCGCACCCACGATGGGGCCGCGGACTCGGCGGCGGCCTCGGACCAGGCGCTCCTGCCGCAGGCCGGGCTGGACCTGCGCGCGCATCTCGCGGCCATCGAGCGCCGTCTGATCGAGCAGGCGCTCGAGCGCTCGGGTGGCACGGTCGCGCACGCCGCACGCCTGCTCAATCTCAGGCGCACGACGCTCGTCGAGAAGATGCGCAAGCTCGGAATGTCCGATCCCGTGACGGAAGATTGACGGCGAGCGGCACGATCGTGCCGCCTGCCCGTGATGCCGCTCACACTTCCGGGCCGATTCTTGGGCCCGGCACAGCTCTTGCACCTGCCCCGGCGGTACACCGCGCAAACGGGGTTCACGAATGAGCGCTAACGCCGAGTCCACCTGTGCCGCATCGGCAGCGGCCGCCGCGCCGCACGTGCGCGACGAGATCGATCCCGTCGCCTGCGCGGCGAGCTCGCAGCATCTACTCGATCTCGCGCGGCGCGTCGCCGCGACCGATTGCACGGTGCTGCTCATCGGCGAGTCGGGCACGGGCAAGGAAGTGGTGGCGCGCTACATCCACCGGCACTCCCCGCGAGTGCGGGCCCCGTTCGTCGCGGTCAACTGCGCCGCGATCCCCGAGAACATGCTCGAGGCGGTGCTGTTCGGATACGAGCGCGGCGCCTTCACCGGAGCGGCGAGCGCGCATCCCGGCAAATTCGAGCAGGCCCAGGGCGGCACGTTGCTTCTCGATGAGATCACCGAGATGCCGCTCGCGCTGCAGGCGAAGCTGCTGCGCGTGCTGCAGGAGCGCGAAGTCGAGCGTATCGGCGGCCGCGCGCCGCTTGCGCTAGACCTGCGCGTCCTCGCGACCACCAACCGGCGGCTGCGGGAGGAAGTCTCCGGCGGCCGCTTCCGTGAGGACCTGTATTACCGGCTCAACGTCTTTCCGCTCGCCATCGCACCGCTCCGTGCACGCCGCGACGACATCCTGCCCATCGCGATGCGGCTGCTCGGCATGCGCTGCCGCCCGGGCGAGCGCATCCCGGCCCTCTCGGCCGACGCCGCGCACCTGCTGCTCACCTATCCGTGGCCGGGCAACGTGCGCGAGCTCGATAACCTCCTGCAGCGCGCGCTCATCCTCGTGAACGGCCCCGTGATCGGGCCGCAGCACATCCAGTTCGGGCTGCCCGGCGAATCCGCGGAGCGCCAGCCGGAGAGCGGCGACACCGCGTCGGCCTCGCTCGCGGACTCCCTGGGGCAGGCCGAGCGCGATCTGATCGTCGGCGCGCTCCGTGCCGGCAGCAGCCGGCGCGACGCCGCCGAGCGCCTGGGGATCAGTGCGCGAACGTTACGCTACAAGCTCGCCCGCCTGCGCGCGGCGGGCTTCGACGTGGGAAGCGAGGGTGCAACATGAGCCAGATGCAGATCGACCAGGTGCTCGCGCAAATTCGCACGCTGTCGTCGCAGGTCGCGCCGCAGGCGGCGCCGAGCGCTCCGGAGACCACCGGACCCTCGGCGTTTGCGAGCCTGCTGCGCAACAGCATCGATCAGGTGAACGAGGCCCAGCAGCACGCGAGCGATCTCGCGACGGCGTTTCAGCGCGGCGCCTCGGGCGTGGACCTGCCCCAGGTGATGATCGAGATGGAGAAGGCGAGCGTCTCGTTCCGGGCGCTCACCGAGGTACGCAACCGCCTCGTGAGTGCGTACCAGGACATCATGAACATGCAGATGTGAGCCCGAGTGCCCACGATCGAGAGTGAGACATGAACGCAGTCGTTGCGCCCTATCCGCGCTGGGCGGCGGGGTTGAAGCCCTTGCTGCTGCTCATCGGCATCGCGGCCGCCGTCGCGGCAGGCGTGGCCGTCGTGCTGTGGTCGCGCGGCCCGAGCTACAGCCTGCTCTATGGCAACCTCGGAACGGAGGACCAGGCGCAGATCACCCAGGCGCTCGACACGGCCGGCATTCCCTACCAGCTCACGCCCGACTCGACTGGCATCGAGGTGCCGAGCGAGCGGCTGAGCGAGGCGCGCTTGAAGCTCGCAGGGCAAGGCCTGCCCGAGGGTGACGGCGGCTTCTCCCTCATGACGAAGGATGCCGGCTTCGGCGTGAGCCAGTTCATGGAGAACGCGCGCTACCAGCATGCGCTCGAGGTCGAGCTCGCCCACACCATCGCGAGCCTGCGGCCCATCGACGGCGCGCGCGTCCACCTTGCCGAGCCGCCGCAATCGGAGTTCGTGCGCGACCGCGTCCCCGCGAGCGCATCGGTATTCGTCCAGTTGAAGCCCGGACGCACGCTCTCGCAGGAGCAGGTGCAGGCGATCGTCAACCTCGTCGCCTCGAGCGTGCCGGATCTCACCTCGAACGAGGTGACGGTGGTCGATCAGCAGGGGCAGCTCCTTTCCTCTCCTCAGGACGCCGAATCCGCGGCACGCGAGGCGCGCTTCCAGCAGGTTCAGCGCCTCGAGGACGATTACACGCAGCGCATCGAGGAGCTGCTGACGCCGCTCGTCGGACCGGGCCATGTGCAAGCGCAAGTGGTGGCCGAGCTCGATACGGCGGTCTCGGAGGAAGCGCGCGAGCAGTACCAGCCGGGGAGCCAGATCGTGCGCAGCGAGCAGCTCTCCCAGCAGACCAATCGAGGCGACGGAGTGAACGGCGGTGTGCCGGGATCGCTCAGCAACCAGCCGCCCGCCGCGGGCGTCGCACAGCCGCCCCCTGCTCCCCCAGCGGCAGCGACCACGGCCGCCACGGGCACCGACGCTGCGGCCGCGAGCGGCGCGGCAGCGCCAGGCGCCGCGGGAGCGGCTGCCGGAGCGCAGAAGCCGGGCGCCGCCTCGGCATCGAGCGTGGCTCAGACCCCCGAGAGCACCTCCACCGAGAGCACGCGGAACTACGAGATCGACCGCACGCTCGATTACACGCGCCAGCCGGCCGGCCGCGTCAAGCGGGTGACGGTCGCAGTGCTGATCGACAACATTCACAGCGTGGACTCGAGCGGCAAACCGGTCGAGCGGCCCCTCACGCAGGCCGAGCTCGCGCACGTCACGCAGCTCGTGAAGGACGCAGTGGGGTTCGACGCCTCGCGCGGCGATAGCGTGAACGTGGTGAACTCCTCGTTCCAGGGCGAGACGCAGCCGGCCAGCACGGATCTCGAGCAGGTGCCGATCTGGGAGCG
>JASHYG010000053.1 GCA_030043215.1 Gammaproteobacteria bacterium | reverse complement strand
TGTAGACGGAGCCCGTGAATACCTGGTCCGGATAGGCCGCGACGGTGACCCGGACCGGCTGATGCGGGTGAACGTCGGAGATGTCGGATTCGAAGACGTTGGCCTCGACCCATTGCGTACCGCCCCGCGCGGCGCGCGGCGCATCGATCCGGCCCGTCGCGATGATCCGATCGATCTGAGCGTCGCTCTTGCCGAGGGCGTGGAGCGCGATCCGCGCGGCAGCGAGCGTGGCCGCCGCAGTCTGCTCGTCCGAGGTCGCCTGCTCGAGCTCTCGCGCCGAGACGCCCTCGGTGCCGTAGAGCAGCCGAGCGCGCCCGAGCTCCTTGCGGTTCAGCTCGAGGGTCGCCGCCGCGCCGAGCAGAGTGGACTCGGCCTGCACGATGGCGGGGTCCTCCGTGAAGGCGACGTTGCCGAGCTCCGCCTTCTCGATGGGAAAGCTGGACATCCCGGCCGGTGCCACCCGAATGGTGTCCACCTGTGCCGACGTCAACTCGACCGAGGGCTGTTGTGCCGTACCGAGAGCCGCGGCCGGCGGCGGCAGAGGAGCGCCCTCGGACGGGCGAGCGCACCCGGAGAGACCGGCGATTGAGGCCACGAGTGAGGCCACGAGCGCAGCCGCCGCCGCTCCAAAGGTGCTCGACCTCCGGTATGAAGGGGGAAAACGAGTCATGGACGCCAAGGTAATCGCCGAAGGTTTCGCGAGGCTTACACACCCGGCCTGTGCGAGAATCGGTGCCGTCACACGGTGGACATAAGATGAACCTGCTCATCATCGAGGACGACGCGGAGCTGCGCTCGGCGCTGCAGACACTGCTCACGCAGAGGGGCTACGGTGTCGAGGGGCTGCGCAGCGGGCGCGAGGGGTTGGGCGCGCTGCTCGCCCGCGAATACGACCTCGCGATCGTCGATCTCGCGCTGCCGGAGATGGACGGACTGTCCATCATCCGCACGCTCCGCCGCGAGCGCCGCGGCCTGCCGATTCTCGTCATCACGGCCCGCGATGCGGTCGATGACCGGGTGATCGGGCTCGACGCCGGAGCGGACGATTATCTGGTGAAGCCGTTCGAGATGCAGGAGCTCGAGGCACGCGCGCGCGCGCTCATCCGGCGCAATCGCGCGGACCGGTCCAAGGCCATTCGCTTGGGGCCGCTCGAGCTCACGATGGGAGAGCCGCGTGTGATGCTGTCCGGCGTTCCGGTCGATCTCACGGCGCGGGAGTACGCCCTGCTCGAGCTGCTCGCGCTGCGCGCGGGGCGCGTCGTCAACAAGGATCACATCGCGAGCCGTCTCGCGCGGGCCGGGGAGACGCTCTCCGACACGGCCATCGAGGTCGCGGTGCACCGGCTGCGGCGGCGGCTCGAGCCGTTCGACCTCAACGTCCGCACGGTCCGCGGCTTCGGCTACCTCCTCGAGACCGGTCCGGAGCACGATCGAGATGGCTGAGTCGAGCCTGCGCTCCGGCCTCACGATCCGCGTCATTGCCGCGGCGCTCGCCCTGCTGCTGCTCGACGGCATCGCGTGCTACCGGATCGCGGCTCACTTCGCGAACCTGGTGTACGACCGCTGGCTCATCGATTCCACGCGCTCGCTCGCCCAGGCGCTGCGCGTCTCGGACAACGAGGTCCGCATCGACCTGCCACAGGTCGCCTTGCAGATCTTCCAGTTCGATGCAGTGGACAAGACGGACTTCCGGGTCGATACGGCGCGGCGCGGCATGATCGCGGGCGATGCCGCGCTGCCGCTGATGCGTGGTGAGCCGGACGGCAGCGTCCAGCTGCAGACGGCGACGGTGAGCGGCCACAGCATGCGTCTCGTCGCGACGACGCTCGCGGAGCCGGATGCGCGCGACATCGCGACGGTCGAGGTGGGCGAGACGCTGATCAAGCGCTCGACGCTCGCGACCGAGATCCTGCTCGCCATGGCCGCCCCGCAGCTCGCGCTGCTGCTCACCGCGCTCGTCTTCGCGTGGCTCGCGGTGAGTCATGGGCTCAAGCCCCTCACCGCGCTCGCCTCGGCCATCGAGGCGCGCGGCCACGACAACATGACGCCCGTGCCGGAGCTCAATCTGCCGAAGGAGGCCCGGGTCCTGGTCTCGAAGATCAACGACTTGCTGGCGAGGCTCGAGCGGGCGATGCTCGCGCAGCAGCGGTTCGTCGCCGACGCCGCGCACCAGCTGCGCACACCTCTCGCGGCGGTCCTGCTCTACGCCGAGCGCGCGGAGCGCGCCGCCGATCCCGACTCCGAGCACCAGGCGCTGCGCGGCCTGCACGCCGCGGTGGCCCGTGCCGCCCGCCTCTCCCAGCAGCTGCTCTCGCTCGCGCGCGCCGAGCCGGACGCTGCAGCGGAGCGGAGCTTGACGACTCTCGACCTGGTCAGCCTCGCGCGCGGCGTGGGGGAAGAATGGATCCCGCGCGCGCTCGAGCGCAACATCGACTTCGGTTTCCTCGCGCCGAGGGAGCCCGTCACCGTCGCCGGCAACGCAGGCTTGCTCGGCGAGCTCATGTCGAATCTCATCGACAACGCGCTGCGCTACTGCGGTCCGCGCAGCCGCGTGACCCTGAGCGTGGAGGCGCATCCCGCACCGACGCTCAGCGTCGAGGATGACGGGCCCGGCATCCCGGCGGCGGAGCGCGAACGGATATTCGAGCGCTTCTACCGGCTGGCGGAAAGCGGCACGGAGGGCTGCGGCCTCGGGCTCGCGATCGTCAAGGAGATTGCGACGCTGCATCGGGCGGCCGCGCGCGTGAGTCCGGGAAGCGACGGACGCGGCTCCCGCTTCACCGTCGAGTTTCCTGCAGCCGTGCACCGGACGGAGAGAGCGACCGCCGCGTGAGGGATCGAGGTGGCCGGCCCGTTTCTTGCTCTCCCGCGGCAATAAGCGGGCCGAATGGGGAAGCAGAGGAAAATGACGGGTTCCGGAGAGAAGAGTCTCCACTTGGCCGGCAGCGGGACGAGAGCGAGCGGCAAGCAGGCCCCTGTCAGTCGTGAAATGGCGCTCGAAGCCTCGCTCGCGCACGCGGTTGCGGAGCGCGACCAGGCCCGACAGGCGCTACAAGCTGCGGCGAGCGAGCGCGACCGAGCGCACGGCGCGCTGCGAGATGCCGACCGCCGCAAGGATGAGTTCCTCGCGACCCTCGCGCACGAGCTGCGCAACCCCCTCGCCCCCATCCGCAGCGCCGTGCAAATCATGCGCATGGCGGAAGGCGACGAGGCCACGATGTCGGCCGCGCGCGCCATCATCGAGCGTCAGCTCAAGCACCTCGTGCGGCTCATCGATGATCTGGTGGACGTCTCGCGCATCACGCGCGGAAAGCTCGAGCTGAGGAAGGAGCGGGTCGACCTCAAGAGCGTCGTGCGGATCGCCGTGGAGGTCAACCGGCCGCTCCTCGAGAGCAAGCAGCAGCACGTCACGATCGATCTTCCGCCCGAGCCGCTGCTGGTCGAGGCGGATACGACGCGGCTCGCGCAGGTCTTCGCGAACCTGCTCAACAACGGCGCCAAGTACAGCGACGCCTGGGCCAGCATCGGCATCCGCGCCGTTCGCGAGGGAAATGACGTCGTGGTCACGGTGTCGGATCAGGGCATCGGCATCCAGGCGGACATGCTCGAGACCATCTTCGACCTGTTCACTCAGGTCGAGCGCCCCCAGCCTTCCCCTCATGACGGTCTCGGCGTGGGGCTCACCCTCGTCAAGCGCCTGGTGGAGCTGCATGGCGGATCCGTGAGCGCCTGGAGCGCCGGCCCCGGGAGAGGCAGCTCGTTCCGCGTCCGGCTCGGACTGTTGCGGGCCGCCTGCGCAGAGACTCGCCCTCTGCCCTCGGCAGGCAAGGTCGCCGACGGCTTCTTGCGCGCGCGGATCCTCGTGGCGGACGACAATTACGATGCCGCTCAGAGCCTCGCGCTCATGCTGGGCATGGACGGACACGATGTGCGGACGGCGAGCGACGGCCTCGAAGCCCTCCGCGTCGCGGAGGAATTCAGGCCCCAGCTCGTGCTGCTCGACATCGGCATGCCGAAGCTGGACGGCTACGAGGCGGCGCGCCGCCTGCGGGAGCTGCCGTGGGCGAGCTCGATCCTGCTATTTGCCTTGACCGGATGGGGCCAGGAGGAGGACAGGGAGCGCGGCCGCCAAGCCGGCTTTGACCGGCACCTGGTGAAGCCTGTCGACCCGGAGGCGTTGAGTCAGCTTCTCAATCAGACCCTGCTAAACAGCCAGGCTCAAGCTTAATCTCAAGCTCAAGACTAAG
>JASHYG010000003.1 GCA_030043215.1 Gammaproteobacteria bacterium | reverse complement strand
GCCGTCGGCGGATGCCGCATAGATGAACCGGCGGTTGGCGTCCGCGACCGGCGTCGAATTGGTGATCTGCTTGACGATCAGACCCCGCATGCCGCCCGGGGCTCCCTTGACGGCGGCGGCCTCGTCGAATCCGGGCGGTGCGTATTCCCACAGCACCCGGCCGTCATTGGCGTCGATTGCCACGGTCCTGCCCAGGTTGGTGGTGCCGAAAAAAACGTCGTGAGATGCGCCGTCGACCTTTACGGCCTTCAGGTAGATGAGCCCGGCATCGATGGGCGCGGAGATCTTCACCTGCTGGCGCACCATGGAGCCCACATTGGCAGCCGTGATCTTCGTCGCCGCCATGTTGGCATTGGTGCGCGCATTGCTGCCCCCGAAGGTCGGCCAGTCGGCCGCGCCGCGCGACCCGGTTGCATCCGGTTGCTGGCCCAGCCAAGCGCAGCCGCAGGTGGTGGCCATGGCGCAGGTCAGGAGTGCCTTGTGGATCATTCGCATGCCGTATCCCCCCGATCGTTGCGCTATATTCTAAGTCATATGCCGGCGTCCGCGGGTACCAGGGCATTGGACGCGCGCACGTTTACTTGGTCTTCCTGCCGTCGGTAGTTTTGTGTGAGGGAAGGGATCTGTGCCCGGTCACTTGAACACCTTGAGCCGTTCGGCAATGACCGGACTCAATGATGACGTACGGGCGATGCGACGAAAGTCTCCGGGGAGGCCGCCAAGTTTGAGGGCCGCTGATCCCGGAACGCGCGTCGTTGCCAGGGGTTCCCCGGAGAACGCTGCGCGCCTGGGCCTCGTTCGGCACAGCTTGCAGATCCCCTCGTGACCAGTTTCATGCAGCGCTGCCGCGGGGCCGGCGAAAAGTACCGACTCTGATTTGCAGCTCGGTATAGCCAGATGCTCGAGGGAGTTTATGGGATCTGGTGTGCGTCGCTGTGCTCAGTCCTGCTAAATGCAGCAGGCGCCGCGCGGAATTAGTCAATTAAATCAATGCCCTGTAATCGACGCCGACGCCTACGAACCCGGGGGGCGGGAGTTCGAATCTCTCCCGGCCTGCTAATTACGTAAGGGCCCATTCCGATGACATCGGTCACCTATCCATCAGGAAGGGCAGCGCTCAGCCCAGGCGGGGTAGGGCCCAGTGTCAATGACTTGATTGCCGTTGATGCACCGAGGCAGTCGCAACGGCAAGATTTTGCTGAGCCGCTGCGTTGCCCTGCGCGGCGGCTTTGGCAAACCACTCGACTCCCAATTTACTATTTGGCTCCAGCACGCCCGGAATCCCCATCATGAACGCGCGGCCCAGCTCGTTCTGGGAATCGCTATCTCCGGCGTTCGCCGCCTTCGTCCAATCGGCAAGCGCTTCGCGTGATTTTCCAACTCGCATGTACGCGATGCCGCGGTTGCTCAAGGCGGCCAGATCGTCGGGCTTGTTGGTCAGTATCTTGGTCAACACGGTGATCACGTCGGAATATCGGCCCTGCTCGTGCAAGAGGTCTGCCAGCTCGAATCTCTCGCAGGACGTACAGAAAAGATCCGGACTCAATTTATCGGCTTGATCGAAGTCCTGTTCGGCGGCGATAGCGTCCATGTCGACGTGGATATGGACCCAGCCCCGGTCCTCTACGACCATCGCTTCCAAGGAGTTCAGCTGCGCCCTAGAGAGTCGTGACGCCTTGCATTTCTCGTAGAAGGCTTGCATCTCGTCCACGCTTCCACCCCAGCGCGTCTCGAGATTGTTCATGTACTTCAGTCGAGCGATGTACGTATCCGGCGCGACCTCGATTGCGAGGTTCAGGAATGTCCGACCGTGGTCCGAGCTGCCCAACGTACCTGCGATGTCGATCGCCTGGAAGTAACTCAGTAGCGGCTTTGCGGTTAGGGGAATGGACGCATCGACATCCCGCAGAGATTTCGCGAGTGCCTGCTCCATCGCGCGGATCTGTTCGTCGCTCGTCTGGTCGATGTACTTTCCGCCACGCTCTTCTTCGCCGACCTTCCGGTAATAGATCGCCCTCGCGAGATGGGCGACGTAGGATCTTGGAAAAGCGCTGACCCACTGATCGTACTTCGGCGCCAGGTCCGCGTCGGTCGGGTAAAAGGCCCGAAATGCATCGCGCAGCTTTTCCTCGGTTAGCGATCCCTGCTCGTACCGGCGCTGTAGAGTGCCGAATTCGCGATCAAGCGCCGCGAAGCTGTTCGATCGCAAGAGCATCCCTGCGTCGCTGGGCTGGATCCCGACGGCCTCGGATCGGGGAGCATTCGTGCAGGCCGCCGACATAATCAAGGAGGCAATGGCGGCGAGCCACGCAAGGGATTGCTTCATGGGCTGTCCGGCTGCTGGAAGAGGATCGTCAGGATAGCCTTCGATCATTGGCAGATACGTGAGACCTCGCACGATTCGCGCCGATGAAATGTAATTTTGGCGTGTCAGTCCCCGGATTCATCACCTCTGGCGCGCCGTTCCTTCGACAGAGAGCAGATCTCGTGGCCGCCAGCATCGGAGAAATCAGCAAGGAAATCGCTGAACTTTCGCGCGATCCGCAGTTGGCACTTCTCGGATTGCTGGTCGGTTTGGAGCGGTCCGGCACCGGCGACGAGGACGACAGCGCGTGGGACGAGGAAATCCGCGCGCGTATCGGAGCGGTCGATGAAAGCCGGACGGTCGGGATCCCCTATGAGCAAATCAAGAGGGAAATGGCGGATTGGTTGGTGTAATCCAACCTGAACGCCGAGT
>JASHYG010000052.1 GCA_030043215.1 Gammaproteobacteria bacterium | reverse complement strand
CCGAGAGCCTCTTATGTCCGAGAAGGATACGTCTCGATCGCCCCCAGGCCTGGACCGCTTCGCGGAGGAGCGCCGCCGCTTCCTCGCCGAGGGAGCCGGTATCGGAGCCGGCGGGATCCTCGCCGCGCTCGGCCTGAGCCGCTACGCTGTCGCTCAAGCGCCGGCTCCCGCGGCGACCGGCCCAGGCGCCGGCCCCGGCCCGGGCGGCAGGCCACCCGGGCGGACGCCCATGCCTCCGGAGCCGAAGTTCTCGCAGCGGGCGCCGCTGCACGACTTGAAGGGCAAGGTCGCCTACATCACCGCCTCGTCCGACGGCATCGGCCTCGGGATTGCGCGGGCCGCATCCCTTGCCGGCATGAAGGTCTGCATCGGCTACCGCAACCCGGCGCGCCTCGCGGCCGCGCTGCCGCTGTTCAAGCCGGGCAATGCCGGTGTGTTCCCCGTCAAGCACGACGTGACCGATCGCGCCGCGTGGGTGCAGGTGCTGGAGCAGATCAAGAGCAAGTACGGCCGCCTGCACCTCGTCGTCAACAACGCCGGCGACAAGACCTTCGCCCGGGCGAGCACGGTGTCCTACGAGGACTGGGACAACGCGGTGGCGGTGAACTACACCGCGACCTTCAACAGCGTCGCGGTGTGCCTGCCGCACATGCTCGAGCACGGCGAGGGCTCGCACATTGCCGTCACCTCCTCGATGAGCGGTCTGCTGCCCGGCGGTCCGCTCGGCGTCTACACGGCCACGAAGATCGCCGCGGTGGGGCTCATCGAGGCGCTGCGAGTCGAGCTCGAGAGCACGACGGTCGGCACCTCGGCGTTCTGTCCGGGCGGAGTCAACACCGACAACTGGCTCGGCACCGGCAAGGAAGATCCGTACCTGGTGGCGCAACGCAAGGCTCATCCGCCGCCGGCGGGCTTCCGCCCGCGGTTCGGCAACGGTCCCCCGCCGGGCATGGACCCGCTCGAGGCCGGAAAGCGCGTGCTGAACGGCGTCATTCACAACGACCTGTTCATCCTCACGCATCCGGAATACATGCCCGGGACCGACCAGCGCTTCCAAGCCATGCTCGATTCGGAGCCGGTCGATGAGGTTCCGCAGCCGCCGGCGGCCCGCGTGAAAGGCGAGGCGCCCGTATTGCACTGCGGTATCTACAAGCGAGAGATCGCGCACCGGCGGCAGAAGCGCAAATCCTATCTGAGCATGACCGTCTGACATCCGGGTGGGTCGCAACCGATCGGGCCTATCCCTCACACCATCGAGAGCTCACATGTCCAAGAAGGCAGATACTCGAGCCAAACGCAATGCCGCGCGCGGGCAAGACGGCGATTCGGCCGCGGCGAAGCTGGGTCGGCGGGAATTCCTCGGTACCGGCATGGCCTTCGGCGTCGGCGCCGGCGGCCTCCTCGCGAGCCTCGGATTGAGTCACTATGCCAACGCGCAGAATGCCGCGCCCGCTCCTGCCGCGTCGGCTCCTGCGGCGCCGGGCCCCGGAGCAGGGCCGAGGAGGCCTGCAGGCGGCTTTAGGGCTCCGGAGCCGAAGTTCTCGCAGCCCCCGCCCCTCAAGGATCTCAAGGGCAAGGTCGCCTACGTCTCGGCCGCCTCCGATGGCATTGGCCTCGGGATCGCGCGGGCCGCATCCCTCGCCGGCATGAAGGTCGTGATCGGCTACCGCAATCCGCAGCGTCTCGCGGCCGCGTTGCCGCTCTTCCCGTCGGACAATCCGGGAGTGCTGCCGGTCCTGCATGACGTGACCGACCGGGACGGCTGGCAGAAAATGCTCGACCAGGTCGTGCAGCACTACGGGAAGCTCCATCTGGTCGTCAACAACGCCGGCATCAAGACGCTGACCGAGGCGAGCAAGGCCACGTACGCCGAGTGGGACGACGCGGTCGCGGTGAACTTCACGGCGATCTACAACAGCGTGCACGTGTGTCTGCCCCACATGCTCAAGCACGGCGAGGGCGGCCATTTCGTGACCACCGCCTCGATGGGCGGGCTCTTGCCCGGCGTGAACGCAGGGATCTACACCTCGACGAAGATCGCCGCCGTGGGCCTCATGGAGGCGCTGCGTGTCGAGCTCGAATCCACCAACATCGGAACGGGGGTGTTCTGTCCCGGCGGCGTTAACACCAACAACTACGCCGGCACGGGCAAGGATAACCCGTACCTGGAGAAGCGCATGGCCAACATGCCGGCACGCATGCGGCAGTTCTTCAAGAGGCCCTCCTCGTCCATGGACCCGCTGGAGGCGGGCGAGCGCGTGCTGAACGGCGTCGTGCACAACGACCTGTTCATCCTGAGCCACCCGGAATTCAAGCCTGGGATGCAGGAGCGGTTCGATGCGATCATGGCCTCGACGCCCGCGGTGGAGACTCCGATCCCGCCGGCGCGCGTCGCCTACGAGCAGGGGGTCATGCACTGCGGCATCTATCCGCGCGAGATCGCGCATCGCAAGCACAAGCGCAAGAGCTATCTGACCGTTTGAGACTCGAGCGCCTCGTGACCCGCTCTCCGGGCGGGTAGCGCATTGGACGGGAGCTTTGCCAGCGAGCGCAATCCGCGGCTGCGCATTCTGATTCCGGCCGTCGTCGCGGTTGCGTTCCTGATGGAGCAGCTCGACTCCACGATCATCACCACCGCCATACCGGACATGGCGCGCAGCCTCGCCACGACCCCGGTGAGGCTCAATCTGGCCGTGACGGCCTATGTCCTCACCCTTGCGGTGTTCATCCCGCTGAGCGGCTGGTTCGCCGATCGCTTCGGCGCGCGGCGCATCTTCATCCTGGCGCTCGCGATCTTCACCGCCGGCTCGGCGCTCTGCGGCATCGCCGACAGCTTCTCGATGCTGGTCGCAACGCGTGTGCTGCAGGGATTCGGCGGAGCCATGATGACGCCCGTCGGCCGGCTCATTCTCCTCAGAAGCTTTCCCCGCCGGGATCTCGTGACGGCGATGACCTACATGACGTTCCCCGCGATCCTGGGGCCCATCATCGGTCCGCTGCTCGGCGGATTTCTCACGACCTATTCCTCGTGGCGGTGGATCTTCTACGTGAACCTGCCGTTCGGACTCGCCGGCATCGCGCTCGCGGCCCGATTCATGGAAGAGGTCCGCGGCGAGCCCGGCGTGAAGTTCGACTTTCCGGGATTCCTGATGTTCGGCTGCGCCATCGCGCTGCTGCAGATCGGGATGGAGAGCGTCGAGCGGCTCACGCTCCCGATCCTCGAGATCGCGGGCCTGTTCGCGCTCGCGGCGGCGCTGCTCTTCGCCTTCTCACGGTACGCCCGGCGCGTTGCGCTGCCCGTCGTGGATCTCGGCCTGTTCCGGCAGCGCGCGTTCTCGATTGGAACGCTCTCGGGCGGCGTGTGCCGCATCGCCCTCAACGGCACGCCGTTCCTGCTGCCTCTCATGCTGCAGGTGGGCTTCGGCATGAGCGCCATCGGCTCGGGGTCCTTGACCTTCCTCGGCAGCGCCGGCGCGATCATCGTGCGGCTCTTCATCTCGCGGCTGCTGAGATCGCTCGGCTTCGGCAGGGTGCTGATCGGCAGCGCGGTCGCCGCATCGGCCGTCCTCGCCGGGTTCACGCTCCTCGGGCCGCACACGCCGCGCTGGATGATCGGCGGATACGTCCTGCTCTTCGGACTTGCCCGCTCGACCCAGTTCATGAGCTCCAACACGCTCTCCTACGCCGACATGCCGGCCGAGCGGCTGAGTCACGCGACGAGCCTCGGCGGCCTCATCCAGCAGCTGACGGTGAGCTTCGGTGTCTCCCTCAGCGCGGTGGTGCTCGGCATCCTGAGCCTCCACGGCCGCACACTGACGCCGGCACGATTCCACGAGGTGTTCCTGCTGACGGCCATTCTTCCCCTGCTCGCGCTGCCGGGCTTCATGCGCCTGCGGCCCGAGGACGGCGCCCAGGTGAGCGGCTACCGGCCCGCGTGATCCGGACCGTGAGGCGCGGGTATGATCCTTGCGGAGCTCATTCCAACCGAGCGCCCGCGGATTGCGCGCGTCGCGCTCAACGATCCTGACACGGGAGAACATGATGATTGCCAAACGGATTTCCTTGAGCAGCTGCTTACTGGCGCTCGCAGCGATGTTTGTGTCTGGCTACATCGTCGGGCCGCGCGAGGGCTTCTACGATCGTTCCAACCACCGCTGGTATCACAACCACGCCTGGGTGGCGTGCGTCGATAATGACGTGCACTGCCGCTGACCGTCGCGGGGTCCAATGAGGAGACGGAGCATGGCAGACAACCTATCCCCCGGCGCGTCGAACGG
>JASHYG010000051.1 GCA_030043215.1 Gammaproteobacteria bacterium | reverse complement strand
GGCCGGGGGATGAAGCCGGTCCTCGGACCCTCGGAGATGGCCCCGACCATGGAGCTCGCGATGGCCGAGGCGGGCAGCGCCTTCGGCGACTCACGGATCTATCTCGAGCGCTTCGTCACCTCCGGCCGGCACGTGGAGGTGCAGCTGCTCGGGGACGGCGCGAGCGTCATCCACTTAGGCGATCGCGACTGCTCGGTCCAGCGCCGCTACCAGAAGCTCCTCGAGGAGGCGCCGGCACCGAGCTTGCCGGAGAAGCTGCGCGGCGCGATGCAGGCCGCCGCGGTCGCCTTCGGCCGGCACCTGCGCTACCGCGGCGCGGGCACCGTCGAGTTCCTCGTCGATACGGCGCGCGGCGAGTTCTACTTCCTCGAGATGAATGCCCGTATCCAGGTCGAGCATCCGGTCACCGAGGCCGTGACGGGCCTCGACATCGTCGCCGAGCAGATCTCCATCGCGGAGGGCTGGCCGCTCCGGCTAGGCCAGGCAGACGTGGCGATGGCGGGCCACGCGCTCGAGTGCCGCATCAACGCGGAGGATGTCGCGCGAAACTTCCGGCCCAGCCCCGGCACCGTCCGCTTGGCCATCTTCCCGGCGGGCGTGGATGTGCGCGTCGACACGCACATCGAGGTTGGCTCACCCGTGCCGCCGTTCTACGATTCACTGCTCGCGAAGCTCATCGTGCATGCGTCGGACCGCGCGAGCGCGCTCGAGCGCATGCGGACCGCGCTCGCGGTCTGCCGCATCGAGGGCGTGGAGACGAACATTGCCCTGCACGCTCAACTGCTCGCCGATCCCGACTTCGTCCGGGGCGGCGTCGAGACCTCGTTCTTCGCGCGCTTCATGGAGCGGCGGAGCGCGACGTGAGAGGAGAACACCATGCGACGCTTGCCGATTCTGTGGTGCGGCGCGGCCTTGGCCGTGATGGCTTCCGGGCTCGCGGCCGCGCAGCCTTCTGCCGGCCGTGCGAGTCCGTGCGGGCGGCGCTGCCTGCTCGAGATCCTGTGGAGCTACACGGAGGCGCTCACCGACAATAAGCCTTCCGAGGTGCCCGCCGCGGCGAATGTCCGTGTGACGAGCAACGGGCGGCAGGTCGAGCTCGGCCGGGGAGATGTCTGGGGATCGCCGCGACGCATTCCCTACCGCCAGACGCTCGTCGATCCGACGACCGGAGCCGCCATATTCTACGGCGTGGTCACCAACGCCATTCGGCCGCGCGGAGCAGCCGCCTCCAGCCCGCAGGGCACGGACCGATGGTGGTTCTACGTGGTGCGACTCAAAGTCGAGCGGCGGCAGATCAGCGAGATCGAGGAGGTCGCCTACGAGGGCTCCTCCATGGGAGCGAATGCCAAGGCGCTCTCCCTGCCCGACCGCGTGTTCGACACGCTGCTGCCTGCGGACGAGCAGTCGTCTCGCGGGGAGCTGACCCGGATCGCGAACGAGTACTTCGATGCGGTCTCGGGCAAGCTCGACTACCACAAGGTGCCGTGGCATCCCGAGTGCCAGCGAGTCGAGCTCGGCGTGTTCACGGTGAATGCCGTGAGCTCTCCCGGCTCCTGCGGCGGCGAGTTTCAAAATCCGGCCGTGCGCTGGAACGTCGTCAATCGGCGCTTCTACGTGGCCGACGTGCAGCGCGGTCTCGTGCTGGCGGTCGCGAATTTCACGACGCCGCCCGATCTGCCGCACAACAACGGCTCGGTGGTATTTGAGCTCTTCAAGATCCAGGACGGGCTGATCCGCCAGATCCAGGCCTTCTTCCGCGGCAACGGCCAGCTGCACTCCGGCTGGGGCACTGGCCCGGGATCTTGAGAGGCCGTCCGGCGCTTGTCAGGGAGCCCCCGCGGGGAGAAGATGCGTGCAAATTGGAGGGTCGAGCGGTGAATGAGAGGACAGTCGTCGCCATGGCGGGGGTCTGCGTCCTGCTCGCCGCGGCTTTCACCGCCTCGGGCGCGAGCGAAGTAGGAACCATGCAGAGCCCCCACACCCTGCACTACGTTCACCTGTACTCCGACGCGAGCGGCGTTTCGCACTTTCGCGACGAGACGCTCACGCTGCATTCGAATGGACCTGCGGCGGGCGACGCGCGAGCGCTGAGCGCACCGGAGGCGCTCATTTCCTATCAGCTCTCCGATGCGCCCGGCGCGACCCTGCTCCTCTTGAAGCGCGGCGCGAAGGAGGACTGGCACCGGGCGCCGCGGCGGATGTACCTCATCGTCGTGCAGGGCATGTCGGAGGTCACCGCGAGCGACGGCAAGGTGCGCCGCTTCGGCCTCGGCAGCGTCCTGCTGATGGACGACACCACGGGAAAGGGACACATCACGCGCGCGGTGGGCAAGGTGGATCACATCGCGCTCACCATCCCCGCGCCGGCCCACTAACCGGCCGTGCTCGCCTGAATCCGGCCGCGTGCGCCTCGAGCTGGCGGTGCGCGCATCGAGCCGGCCCCACTCACCTCACACGATGTGGACGCCCAGCTGGCCCGCGCGCCAGACCAGTCCGGGGTACGCATTGGCGATGAAGAGGCTCGGATCGCCCCATCGGGCATCGAAATCGCGCGTCGCCCCGGCCTCCAGCATCTCCTGAGCGCTCAAGCCCTCCGCGAGGAGCTTCGAGAGATTCAGCTTCACGGCCGTGAGCATGGCGTGCTCGGCCTGCACGTCCGGGAGCGACTGCGGCGCGCCCTCCCCTGGAATCACCCGCGTGTCCCGGTCGATCAGACCGATCAGGGTCTGCGTGGCATCCGCCATGCCGCCAATCCAGCCGTTCGTGCAGTAGTCCAGGATCGGATACGAGCCGACCGATACGACGCAGCCCGCGGCGAGCACGTTGGCCTTGCGGAACCGGACATAGATGTCCCCGTCGGTGTGCGCCTGGGGCAGGTACCCGTAGTCGATCGTCTCGCCGCCGAAGGACAGGCTCCCGCCGGTATAGAATGTTTGATTGGGGAGCGCCTCACTCGGCAGCCGCGGGTAGATGCGGTGCTGCCACTTGCAGTCGACCTCGGTGCTCAGCCACAGGCTGGTGTTCTCGTGCGCGATGATTCGCGTGCCGGCAGGCCCCAAGGTCAGGTTCGATCCCGTCTGATCCCAGTGCCAGTGAGTGTTGAAGAGCGTATGGATCCTCGAGGCGCCGGTCCGCTGCCGGATGAGCCGCAGCACATCCACTGACCGCTCCCGCGAGCCGCCATCGACGAGCAGCACTCCCTCGTCCGAGTGGAATACCGTGACGTTGCCGCCGCCGCCCGAGATCAGGAACAAGCGCTCGCCGAGATCCACGGTCTCGAGCGGCGCGGCGCTCGACCGGACCGGCCGCTGCGCGCAGCCGCCGAGCAAGGGGGGCACCGCGCCGACGGAGATCAGCTCCAGCAGAAACGTACGGCGCCTCACCGAGCCTCGCTCCCTGCCTCGGAGTTGTCGGCGACTGGAGGGCCTCGCCCCGCGGCGGCCATCAGACTCCTCAGCAACGCCGCCGTGGCGGGATGCGCGGCGGCACTCGCGCGGCCGGACGCGCCTCGGTCGTTGCCCATCGCGATATCCGCCGCCGTGTGGCCGCGCGCGTCTTTCGCCATGAGGTCCGCGTCGTGCGCGGCGAGCGCTCTCACCACATCGTTCCATCCCCAGGTGGCAGCGCCGAAGAGCGCGGTCTGGCCCCCGCTGTCGCGTTGATTGATATCGACGCCGGAGGCGAGCAATAGATTCACCGCCGCGACGGCTTGAGACTCGGTCTTGTAGCGTCCGCGGGTATCGAAGGGGGTGGACCCGGATCCCGCGGCGGCCATCAGCGGAGTGATGCCCCTCTCGTTCGGGAGGCTGGGATTCGCTCCGTGCGCGAGCAGGAGGCGCATCGCACCGACATCGCCGGCCTTGGCCGCGCGCAGCAGCGGCGTCGTGCCGACCGTGAGCATCCCATCGGCGCCGCGGTCGTCCCGGAGCGAGCGGTACGGCGGGAAGAGCTTCAATTGCAGGTTGGGATTCGCGCCGGCCTCGAGCAGCAATCCGATGAGCTGCAGGCCGGTCGTCACGCTCGAGGGCGGCCGGTCCGCGCGGCCGCCGACGGGCAGGGTGTTCATGTCGACGGCCGCGTACAGCGGGGATCGGCCCCAGAAGTCCCACTTGTTCACATCCGCGGCGTGCTGCACCAGATAAGCGGCGACATCGAAGTGGAGATTGAGGGCCGCGAGCAGGAGCGGAGTGACTCCGTCCGGATCCGCGAGATTCAAGTCGGCGCCGCCGGCGATCAGATACCTGGCGCAGCCGAGGCAGCCCTTGCGCGCCGCGAACAGCAGCGGCGTGAGCCCGCCGGAGGGCCGGGCCTGCATGCGCGGCTCCGCGCTGACCTGACGCACGAAGTGCGTGAGCTCGGAGCGTGCATTCACGTTCGCGTGGTGCTTCACGAGCAGGCGCACCATCTCCGGCTGGCCTTCGGCCGCCGCCCACATGAGCGCGGTCTGTCCGCGCCAGCGCTCGTGCGCGTTGGGATTGGCGCCGTGGCGGAGCAGCAGCGTCGCCACCTCGAGATTGCTGGTGCGCGCGATGATCATGAGAGCCGTCTGTCCGTCGGCGTTGGCCGCCTCGACGTTCGCTCCAGCCTCCAGCAGCTTCTTGACGACCGCCGCATCGCCGACCACCGCGGCCTCGGC
>JASHYG010000050.1 GCA_030043215.1 Gammaproteobacteria bacterium | reverse complement strand
AAGCTCCTCTGGGGCGAGCGGGCGCACGAGAACCTGATGAAGAGCATCAACCCGCTCGGCCAGCTCGAGATCCACGTGGACAACGGGCACGGCGGGGAGGACACGCGGTATCTGCAGTTCGACTTCCACCGCGTCACGTCCCCGAAAGGCGGCATCAAGCATGTGCTGGTGAGCGTGAGCGACATCACCGCGAGCGTGCAGCTCTCCAAGGAGCTGCAGGAGTCGCAGGAGAACGCGAACGCCCAGGTGGACATGATGATGGGCGTCATGAGCATCGACCCGTTGCCGCTCGGCGCCTTCCTCGACACGACGGAGACCGGGCTCTCGCTCGTCAACGCGATCTTGAAGGAGCCGGCGCGCAACGACGCGGACTTCCGCAAGAAGCTCGACGGCATCTTCCGCGAGCTGCACTCGATCAAGGGCGAAGCCTCCGCCATGAATCTGCTCACGGTGGCGCAGCGCGTGCACGCCCTCGAGGACGCGGTGAGCGACATGAAGAAGAGCAGCGGGCTCTCGGGGAACGACTTCCTGCCGCTCGTCGTGAAGCTCGATGAGCTGATCGCGCATCTGAAAGTGCTGCGCGAGCTCTCCATGCGCTTCAGCACTCTGCGCGGCGCGGCGCAGGCGGGTGATGCGGGGCGGCCGCAGGGCGCGGAGCCGGGCGCCGGACGGCGCGCGGAGGAGGTATCGCAGGCTCTGCAGCAGCTCGCCTCGCGGCTCGCGAGCGACCATCGCAAGAAGTTCAAGCTCGTTCTCAAGGGCCTCGCCGAGGTTCCCGTGGCCTACACGAGCACCGTCCGGGACGTGCTGATCCAGATGCTGCGCAACTCGGCGGTCCACGGCATCGAGGCCGCGGAGGCGCGGCGGGCCCACCACAAGGACGACACGGGCCTGGTGCGGGCCGAGTTCCACAAGAAGGGCGACGGGTACGAGCTCACCTTCGAGGACGACGGCGGCGGCATCCTGCCCGACCAGCTGAAGGCGGCCGCGGTCCGCAAGCAGCTCGTCTCGCAGCAGGAGGCGGACGGCATGGACAGCCGCACCGCGATGGCGCTCATCTTCCGGCCCGGCTTCTCCACCCAGGACCAGGTCTCGATGGACGCGGGCCGCGGTGTGGGGATGGACGTGGTGGCGCGCACCATCTACGGGCTCGGCGGGAAGATCGGCGTGAGCACGAGCGCCGGCAAGTTCACCCGCTTCAAGATCTCGCTGCCGGCCGCCGCCGCGGCAGCGGATTCGGCCGTCGCCTGACGACGGGCGCGGTCGGAAGGCATTCAAGTGGTGGGGGCAGCGAACGGGGGTGTGGTGGCCGGGGCGCGGCGCGCCTTCCGGCTCCTCATCGTCGATGACTCCAACATCATGAGGCGCCGCATCGAGCGGTCCCAGCAATTCGACGAGCTCGAGGTCGTCGGCTCCGCGGCGAACGGGGTCGAGGCGCTCGAGCTGTTCGAGAAGACCGATCCGGACCTGGTCACGATGGATCTCACGATGCCGCGGATGGACGGCATCGAGTGCATCGAGAACCTGGTGCGGCTCAAGCCCGACGTGCGCATCCTCGTGATCTCGGCGCTCGCGGACAAGGCGACGGCGATCGACGCGATGGAGAAAGGCGCGAACGGATTCCTGAACAAACCCTTCACCGATCGGCAGCTCAACGATGCGATCGCCGAGCTCATCCGGGGAGCCTAGCGGGGCTCGCAAGGACACGGGGAAGCGCTGAAGATGCTGCAGGAACAAGAGCTGAAGACCTTCGTCGATGGGACGACGCACTACTTCGAGGTGGCCGCGCAGCAGCCCGCGACCGTCGGGTCGCCTTATCTCGTGACCGACGGCAACCCGTCGGTGCACGAGTACACGGGAGTCATCAACGTCTCCGGGCGCCGCGAGGGCGTCGTCTATTTCACGGCCCCGAAAGCCATGCTCACGGTGCTGTTGATGAAGATGCAGGAGAACGACTTCAGCCACGAGAACATGCGCGACCTGGTGGGCGAGGTCGCCAACACCATCTCCGGCAACGCCCGCCGCGACTTCGGCAACGACTTCGTGATCTCCGTGCCGAGCGTTCTCACCGGCGAGCGCAACGATCCTCCCGTCATCGCCGGGGCGCGCTCGTTCGTCATCCCGATCAACTGGCGCAGCCACTCCGCGAAGCTCGTCGTCGCGCTGAGATAGCGCCGGCCGCGGCGGGAGCCCCGGGGGCTTCGGGCCGCGGGACGGCGACCCGCGCGACATCGACCCCTGCACTGAGGGTACACTTGCGGCCGATGCCAGCGACGCGAGGACCCACGATGCGATCTCGACAGGCGGTGAGGCCCGTGGGCGGCCGGCTGCTTCTTGCGGGAGCCGCCCTTGTGGGGACCGCTGCCGCCGTGAGCTTGGCCGGCTGCGCGGGACTCACTCACGTTTCCGACCAGCCGCCGCCGGGATTCATGCTCGCGGGGATGTGGAAGCTCGATCCTGAGCTCAGCACTGATTCGCGTGCGGCGCTGCAGCATATCCTCCCCAAGCCGAGCAAGCGGCCCTCCCCGAGCAGCGACGAGGACCTGACCGATTCCACCGCCGACTCCTCCGGGGCCGGGACCGGCAATGGCTCCGGTTCGGGACAGGGCCAAGGACAAGGCAGGGACCGCCGGTCGCAATCGAGCCCATTCGCGAGCGAGGATAATCCCGGGTATCCCGTCGACATCTCGCTGCAGCGATCGCTGCTGAGCGGCGGGGATTACCTGAGGATCCAGCAGCGGCCGGACGAGTTCGTCGTCTGGAACGGGGACACGACGAGGAGCTACGTTCCCGGCGAGCAGAGCGTCGTCTCCGTTCCGAGCGGAGTGGCGGACCAGCGGTCCGGGTGGAAGGGCAAGGCGTACTGGATCTCGATCCGCCCTCAGCTGGGTCCCAACGTCACCGAGGAGTTCCACCTCTCCGACGACGGCAAGCATCTGATCGAGACCATCGACGTTGCGAGCGACCACCGTGTCCACAGCCTCAAGGTGACTCGGGTCTACGACCCCACCCAGGCGGTGCCGGTCAACGTCCCCGAGGGGGACTGAGCGCGCGCCTCGCCGGGCCGGCACTCAGGTCGTTACGCCGCCCCGGCATCTCGTGGTGCCAGGGATGCCGCTCGCGACGCCGGCTTTGCAGGACTGGCCCCCACCCGCCTATGCTAGGGACGTGCCCGGTACTCTCTCGTCAGTCCCTGTGTCCGGCGAGGTCGACGCGTATCTGCGCGGCGGCCCGGCTGCGCCAGCGCAGCCTATACAAGTGGAGGCGGCGGCGCCGGTCCCCTCCGCGAGCGACGCCTACCCCGAGCGGGCGCCGTTTACCCGTGCCGAGCTCGCCCTGATCCTCGGCTTCTGGACGCTGATCGCCGTGCTCTCGTCGGCGAACTCCCTGATCCAGGTGCAGCCGCACGTCATACGCATCTCCCCGCTCATCCTCGATTGCGTCAACGCGTACCTGTGGGCGCTCCTGACGCTGCCCATCTTCCGCCTGGCGAGCCTCTACCCCATCGAGCGGTCGGGGTGGCTGTCGCGCGTCATGTTCGTGGTGCTCGGCCTCGCGGTCGCCATCTTCATGGACGTGGTCACGAATTTCCTTCGCTACCGGGTCTACCACTGGCCGATGTCGCTCTCACCGCAGATCGCGGCCATCATGCGGGTGCGCTCGCTGTGGTTCATGAACGAGTTCATCGTTTACGTGGCGGTGCTCTTCGCGGGCTACGCGCGCAACTACTTCCTCAACTTTCGGGTGCGGGGCGAGGAGGCGATCAACCTCAAGGCGCAGGCGGCGCAACTGCAAGCGCAGCTCGCCGACGCGCGGCTCTCCGCGCTGCGCACGCAGCTCAATCCGCACTTCCTGTTCAACACCCTCAATGCCGTCTCCGCGCTGGTCGAGCGCGATCCGCGGGGCGTGCGCCGCATGATCGCCCGCCTGAGCGAGC
>JASHYG010000049.1 GCA_030043215.1 Gammaproteobacteria bacterium | reverse complement strand
TCGGAACGAGCCGCGAACCGATTCGATGAACGCACCTTCGAGGGAGCTTGAAGCCGCGCTGGATGCCGCGCAGGCGGCCGGCGAGATCATCCGGTCGCTGTATCAGCGCAACGTGCAGGTGCGGACGAAGCCGGACCAGTCACCCGTCACCGAGGCGGACATCCGGGCGGAGGAGGCCATCCACCGCGTGCTGACGGAGCGCTTTCCGAGCTACGGCTTCTACGGCGAGGAGAGCGGCCGGCACGGCCCCGACGGGGAGGCGATGTGGCTCGTCGATCCGCTCGATGGAACCAAATCGTTCATCCGCGACTGTCCGTTCTTCTCGACCCAGATCGCGCTCCAGCGCAACGGCCGGCTCGTGCTCGGCGTCTCGAGCGCATCGGCGTACGGCGAGCTCGCCTGGGCCGAGGAGGGCGCGGGCGCGTATCTCAATGGGCAGCCGATTCATGTCAGCACGACGGCGGACCTCCAGGCCGCGATCGTCTCCACGGGCAATCTCAAGACGCTCACGCGCTCCGCCCAGGACTGGCGCCGGTTCGGCGATCTGATCCAGCGCGTGAGCCGTATCCGCGGCTACGGGGATTTCGTCCACTACCATCTGCTCGCCAGCGGATCGCTCGACGTCGTGATCGAGTCGGACGTGAACATTCTCGATATCGCCGCGCTCGCCGTGATCGTGCGGGAGGCGGGCGGGACGTTCACCGACCTCTCGGGAGGCCCGGTGGGGCTCGGCACCACGACGGTGCTCGCCACCAACGGCTTGCTGCACGAGGCGGTGCGCACCTCGCTCGCGCCCTGAGGTCTCGTCTACGGCTGTAGCCGGGTGACGGACCAGGGGCCGGGCTCGATTTGCCCGTTGGGGAGCCGCGTGAGGGCGCGCGACCAGCGGGCGCGATCGTGTATTCGGGCCTCGCCCTGGACCCATAGCTCCACGGCCTCCGCCCACAGCCGGTATCCGCCCCAGTGTGGGGGGCGCGGCACGAAGGGCTCGGCAGCCGCTGCCTCGTTGGGAGCGATCTCTGGCGGATGGGGTCCAGACGGCCGTGCCCCGAAGCGGTGCGCCATGGCGTCCACGGCGGCACGCAGCCGCTCGCGCGATTCGATGGGCTCGCTCTGGGCGCTCGCCCAGGCCCCGATACGGCTGTCCAGGGCTCGGGAGGCGAAGTAGGCATCGCTGTCCGGCTCCGGCGCCTTCTCCACCACCCCCTCGATGCGGACCTGGCATTGCAGGGGATCGAAGTGCAGGACGGCCGCCGCGCGCGGGTTTTCCGCGAGCTCGCGGCCCTTGCGGGAGTGGTAATTCGTGTAGAACACGACATAACCTGGCCGGGCGGCAATCTCCTTGCAGAGCACGATGCGTGCGGACGGCCGGCCGTCTATCGTGCTGGTCGCGAGGGTCATGGCGTTGGGATTGGGCTGTCCGCGCCGGCTCCAGGACTCGGCCAGCCACTCGGCGGCCGTCTCCAGGGGCTCCGCGGGCAGCGGGCCGCTCAATCGGTCGGTCGGCGTCGTCATGACCCGCATGTTAAAAGAGGGACCCGTGCCCCGCGAGTGCTTGAGACCATGAAGCCCGATGAGAAGAGCCTGGCGGACCTCCGCCGCAGCCTGAATGAGGTCGACCGTCGGCTGCTGACGCTCGTCGCGGAGCGGCAGGCCTTGAGCCGCCGGATCGCCGAGGTCAAGCGCGAGACCGGCCATCCGACTCGCGATTACCAGCGCGAGCGAGAGGTCATCGTGAATGCGCGCGCCGGGGCCGCCGAGCTCGGCGTACCTCCGGCGCTCGCGGAGACCCTCATGCGGCTGCTCATCCGCTCCTCGCTCGCGACGCAGGAGCAGGCGAGCGTCGCGGCTCACGGCCTCGGCTCCGGAAGGCGCGCGCTGGTCATCGGAGGCGGCGGCAAGATGGGCCGCTGGTTCGTCGAGTTCCTGGCCTCCCAGGGGTTTGCGGTCGAGGTGGCCGATCCGGCGGGCACCCCTTCCGGGACACCACACCTCGACGACTGGCGCGGCAGCGATCTGCGCCACGACTTCATCGTCGTCGCCACGCCTCTCGGCGCGACCGACGGCATCCTCAAGGAGCTCGCGCCGCGCCGGCCGCCGGGGATCGTGTTCGACGTGGGCTCGCTCAAATCGCCGCTGCGGGCGGGCTTGCTCGCGTTGCGGTCTCACGGATGCCGGGCCGTCTCCATCCATCCGATGTTCGGTCCCGATACGGACCTGCTGTCCGGCCGGCACGTCGTGTTCGTGGATCTCGGTTGCGCGGAAGCGCTCGCGCGGGTGCGCGAGCTGTTCGCGCCCACCCTGGCGGAGCAGGTGGTGATGAGCCTCGACGAGCACGACCGGCTGATCGCCTACGTCCTCGGGCTCTCCCATGCCCTCAACATCGCGTTCTTCACGGCGCTCGCGGAAAGCGGCGAGACCGCTCCGCGGCTCGCCAAGATGTCCAGCACGACCTTCGATGCGCAGCTCGACGTCGCGTCGCAAGTGGCGCAGGAGAGCGCGGAGCTCTACTACGACATCCAGCGCCTCAACGACTATGGAGCCGAATCGCTCGATGCGCTCGCCAAGGCGGTCGAGCGGGTCCGCGCGGCCGTCCTGTCGAGCGATCACGACGGCTTCGTCGCCCTGATGGGGCGCGGCCGCGAATACCTGGAAGACCGCCGCAGCATCGTGGAGCGGCGCGCTTAAGGGGAGCGCATCCGATGGGGCGAACGCAGCCCGACAAGCAGCGACTGCTCGCGATGGCCGAGCGGCTCGCGGCGCTGGAGCGCGAGAACCGCGAGCTCGAGGCGCGGCTGCACGCGCTCACCGAGGAGGCGGCACGCAACGAGACGCTCCTGCGCAAGACGCACGGCCGGGAGCTCGATCTGCTGCAGGCAGGCTCTCTCGTGCAGCTGCTCGAGCGGCTGATCCACGGGCTCGGCTCCGCCTACCAGCTCGATGCGGTGTCGCTCGTGCTGCACGACCCGCAGCACGAGATACGCCACCTGCTGTCGGGAGACACGCTCGCGCGGGAGAGCCTGGCCGAGGTGCAGTTCGTCGAGACGCTCGTCGCGCTCGCCCCGCAGCTCGCGGCGCTCGAGCGTCCGTGGCTCGGCCGCTATTGCACCGCGGACCACGAGCTGCTCATACCGCACGCTGCGGGCCTCGGCAGCGTCGCGCTCGTGCCGCTGCTCCACGCCGGCCAGCTCGACGGCGTTCTGGTCTTCGGAGCCAAGGATCCCGGCCGCTTCACGCGCGAGCTCGCGAGCGACTTCCTCGCCCACCTCGGCGTGATCGCGGGCGTGTGCATCGAGAACGCGGTGAACCGCGCGCGGCTCGTGCGCAGCGGATTCACGGATTTTCTCACCGGCTTTCACAATCGCCGCTACCTGCATGCCCGGCTCTGCGAGGAGCTGGCGCGAGCCCAGCGCGCCCGCCAGCCGGTCGCCTGCCTGATGATCGACATCGACCACTTCAAGAGCGTCAACGATCGGTACGGCCACCTCGCGGGAGACGCGGTGCTGCGCGAGATCGCCCAGCGGATCGACGCCGAGATGCGGGTGAGCGACACCGGCGCGCGCTTCGGCGGCGATGAGTTCGCGATCGTCCTGCCGAACGGCAGCGCCGCGGACGGGGCCGTCGTGGCCCGGCGCGTGCTGAATGCGGTGCGCGGCTCGCCAATCGCCATCGCCCCCGGAGTCGCCGAGACAGCCACGCTGTCGATCGGAGTCGCGGCCGCGGCGCCGCGGCCGGACACCCGGGACTTCAAGTCGCTCGCGGAGCGGCTCATGGCGGAGGCCGATGCGGCGCTCTATCGCGCGAAGGGGGCCGGCCGCAACGGCATCGCAGTCTCGGAGAGCACCGTCGCATAGTGGCGACGCCGGGACCTCGGGGCCGGTGATCCGGATCTCGATTTGGAGAGCGTACCCGCGGGTCAGCCGACTCCGCGGGCGCGTTGTGGCAGACTCCATGCCGGCATGACAGATCTGATCGACTCCGAGGGGTTCCGCGCGAACGTCGGCATCGTGTTGATGCGCGGCAGCGGCGAGGTATTCCTCGGGCGGCGGACGGGAGGCGGCCGGGGATGGCAGTTCCCGCAGGGCGGCATGGGTGAGGGAGAGGATCCCGAGCAGGCCTTGTTCCGGGAGCTGCAGGAGGAGACCGGTCTCACCCGCAACGACGTGACGCTGGCCGGAAGCACTGGGGGATGGCTGCGATACCGCCTGCCTGCCCGGTACGTCCGACGCAATCGCCATCCGCTGTGCATCGGCCAGAAGCAGCGCTGGTTCCTGCTGCGGCTCAAGCGGGAGGACGCCCGCTTCGAGCTCGACGCGAGCCCCCAGCCGGAGTTCGACGAGTGGCGCTGGACGGACTACTGGGAGCCGGTCCGGGAAGTGATCTATTTCAAACGAGCGGTGTACGCACAGGCGCTCAAGGAGCTCGCACCGATCGCCTTTCCGCAGGATCCTCCCACGGTGCCGTCCTGGCTCGACCGCCTCGCGGAGCAGGACGACCACGCGGCTCCGGGCGCGCCCGGGCTCGACTGAGCTGCGGCCGAGCGAGAGCGCGATGACCGAGCTGCCCGCGAATCTCGTCATCCGCAGGGCCCGGCCCCGCCGCACGCTCGTGCTCGCAGCCGTGGCGTTCATCCTGATCCTGGCCGCGCTGTACGCGGCGTTCGAGTTCGGGCGCTACAACGGGGGCTACGACGTGCTGGCCTCCACCCGGCAGCGCTCGCAGCTCGAGGCGACAGTGGGTCGGCTGGAGCGAGCCAACGACGCGCTTCGCAAGCAGGTCGCGGAGCTCGATACGATGCGCGTCGGCGGGACACAGGAGCGTGCGGAGCTCGCGCACACCATCGGGGAGCTGCAGTCGCAGGTGGCGAGCCAGTCCCAGCAGCTCGAGTTCTATCGCGGCGTCGTGTCCCACGGGCTCTCGCCGGACGATCTCGCGATCGGGCTGAAGGTCCAGGAGCTGCGCATCACCGCGGACGGCTCCGCCGCGGGACATTTCGAGGTGCATCTGACGCTCCTGCAGACCGCACACCCCCAGACGGCGGTGAGCGGAACGTTCCGCCTGAGCGTCGAGGGCCAGACGCAAGGCAAATCCGCGACTCTCGACCTGGCGGCTCTCGGAAGCAAAGTCCCCGAGCAGCCGTTCAGCTTCCGCTACTTCCAGAGCATCGCTCAAGAGATTGCCGTTCCCTCCGGCTTCTCGCCCGAGCGCCTGACCGTCGAGGTCCGCGCAGGCCAGAAGCCGGTCACGCCGCTCATCCAGACATTTCCCTGGAGGGTGGAGGCTCCTTGAGCCCGCCCACATCGACGAGGAGCAAGCCATGTTGGGTCGCGATTCCAAGCGCACCGCGCGTGTCGACATCCTGATCGGTAAGTCCGCGCGCATTCACGGTGACATCGATTTTGCGGGAGGATTGCACCTCGATGGGCACGTCACCGGCAGTGTCCGGGCCGACGGGGAGCCCGCCGGATCGACCCTGTCGGTGAGCGAATCCGGGAGCATCGAGGGATCCGTGGAGGTGGCGAACGTGGTGCTGAACGGCACGGTGAAGGGAGACATCCACGCGACCGGGCGAGTCGTGCTGGGCCCCAGCTCCAAGGTGCAGGGCGATGTGCACTACGGAGTGATCGAGACCGCGGCGGGAGCCGAGATACTGGGCAGGCTCGTGCCCGCCGCGGCGCGGGAGGGCGATCCCGCACCGGCCACGATGCGGAATACGGCCAAGGCCGAGGTGTGACGGGCGGCTTGTGTGACGGCCAGCTCGTGTGACGGCCGGCTTTGACCGGGGGTACCGCCACCCCTACACTAACCCGCATGGACGCAGAGACCCGCTCGATTCCCGATGAGGCGCTGCCGCCGCCGCTCGTCTTCACGGATGCTGCGGCGCGGAAGGTGGGCGATCTGATCCGGGGCGAGGGCAACCCGAAGCTGATGCTGCGCGTGTTCGTGCAGGGCGGAGGCTGCTCCGGTCTGCAGTACGGCTTCGAGTTCGACGAGGAGCTCCAGGATGGAGACACCTGCGTCGAGAATCAGGGCGTGAGGCTGCTCGTCGACCCCATGAGCGTGCAGTACCTCACGGGCGCCGAAATTGATTACCGCGAGGGCCTCGATGGCGCGCAGTTCGTGATCCGCAATCCCAACGCGACCACGACCTGCGGTTGCGGCTCGTCCTTCGCCGCCTGATTCCCTCGGCCGCGCGTGAGTCCGGCAGCTCCGGCCCGCTCCTCGCCCCCTGACTCCGCCCCGGCCGGGACACCCCAGCCGGTCCCCGACATCCTGGCGGCGGTCGATCTGGGCTCCAACAGCTTCCATCTCGTCGTCGCGCGCTACTCGCACGGCCAGCTCGTCATCATGGACCGGATGCGCGAGATGGTGCGTCTCGCCTCGGGCGTCGAGGAGAACGGCCGGATCGACAAGGACGTTGCGGCGCAGGCGCTCGCTTGCCTGCAGCGGTTCGGCCAGCGGCTGCGCGACATGCATGCGGACAGCGTGCGGGTGGTCGGTACCAACGCGCTGCGCATCGCGCGCCGCAAGCAGGCATTCCTTGAGCGGGCCCGCGAGGCGCTCGGCCACCCCATCGAGATCATCGGCGGCATGGAGGAGGCGAGACTCATCTATTCCGGTGTCGCCCACACGATGCCGAGCGAGCCCGGGCGGCGCCTCGTGCTCGATATCGGCGGCGGCAGCACGGAGCTCATCATCGGGGAGGGGCTCGTGCCCCTCGAGCTCGAGAGCCTGCAGATGGGTTGCGTGGGCTCGAGCGAGCGATTCTTCCGCGACGGCAAGCTCTCCGCGAAGCGGATGGCGCGCGCGCGGGTCGCCGCGCGGCTCGAGATGGAGCCGGTGCAGGCCGCCTTCCGGCGCCGCGGCTGGGACCACACGGTCGGCAGCTCCGGCACCATCCGGATCCTCGGCGATGCGGTGCGCGAGCTCGATCCGCAGGCGAAGGGGGTCACGCGCGCGGGTCTCGAGCGGCTGCTCGCCCGCATGGTCGAGGCGGGTCACGTCCGCGAGCTGCGGCTCGAGTCCTTGACCGACGAGCGCCGGCCGGTGTTCCCCGGGGGCGCAGCCATTCTCGCGGAGATTCTCGAGGTGCTCGGCATCGAGGAGATGCGCATCGCGGACGGAGCCATGCGCGAGGGGCTGCTGTACGACCTGGTCGGCCGCTTCACCGACGAGGATGCGCGCGAGCGCACGGTGCGCGCGATGCAGGGCCGCTACCACGTCGACCTCGCGCAAGCGGAGCGCGTGGAAGCGACGGTGCTCGATTTTCGCGG
>JASHYG010000048.1 GCA_030043215.1 Gammaproteobacteria bacterium | reverse complement strand
GCGCGAAAATCTGCTGTGAATGTGGGCGTATCGTGGTTTTCAGCGGAAGAGGCAAAGACGAGCGGACGTCCGCAGTTGTAAGCAGACTCCGACGTCGGCAGCACGTGGGCTTGCTGGAGTTCCTTGAGCCTCGACGGGTCTTGCACTACCCTCAACCGTTTCCTCTTTAACTCTCGGCAACTTACCAACCATGCGCGTCACCATTTTCGGCTCGGGATACGTGGGGCTCGTCACCGGCGCTTGTCTTGCGGAGGCGGGTAACCACGTCATTTGCGTCGATGTCGATGCCGGCAAGGTCGACCGGTTGAACGCCGGTGAGGTGCCCATCCACGAGCCGGGGCTCGACACGCTCATCAAGCGGAACAAGGAGGCGGGGCGCCTCGAGTTCAGCACCGATGCCGCGAAAGGTGTGGAGCATGGGCTCTTCCAGCTGATCGCCGTCGGGACGCCGCCGGAGGAGGACGGCTCCGCCGATCTGCGGTACGTGCTGGCGGTCGCGCGCACGATCGGCACGCACATGGGCCGGTACAGCATCATCGTGACCAAGTCGACGGTGCCCGTGGGCACGGCGGACAAAGTGCGCAAGGCGGTGGAGGCGACTCTGCAAGCGCGTCAGGCGGCCGTGGAGTTCGACGTGGTCTCGAATCCTGAGTTCCTGAAGGAGGGCGCGGCCATTCAGGACTTCATGAAGCCCGACCGCGTCATCATCGGTACGGACAATCCGCGCACGGTGGAGCTCATGCGCATGCTCTACGATCCGTTCACGCGCAATCACGAGCGCTTCATCGTCATGGACGTGCGCTCCTCGGAGCTCACCAAGTACGCGGCGAATGCGATGCTCGCGACCAAGATCAGCTTCATGAACGAGCTCGCGAACGTCGCCGAGCGGGTCGGGGCGGATATCGAGAAGGTTCGCGTGGGAATCGGCTCGGACCCGCGCATCGGCTACAGCTTCATCTACCCCGGGACGGGCTACGGCGGATCGTGCTTCCCGAAGGACGTGAAGGCGCTCATCCGCTCGGCGCGCGATGCGGGCCATCAGCCGGACATCCTCGGGGCGGTCGAAGCGGTGAATGCACGGCAGAAGGAGGTGCTGGTGCACAAGATGCGCCGGCACTTCGAGGACCGGTTGAAGGGCCGCACCGTGGCGCTCTGGGGGCTCGCGTTCAAGCCGAACACCGACGACATGCGCGAGGCACCCGCGCGCACCATCATCGACATGCTGCTCGCGGCCGGCGCGCGGGTGAGGGCGTACGACCCGGTTGCGCTGGAGGAGGCGCGCCGGATCTACGCGGCGCGCAGCTCGGAGTTCACGCTGTGCCGCAACGCTTACGAGGCGGCGGAAGGCGCGGATGCGCTCGCCATCGCGACCGAGTGGCAGGAGTTTCGCAGCCCGGACTTCGAGCGCCTGCGGGAGCTGCTGAGGCAGCCGCTCATCTTCGACGGCCGCAATCTCTACGATCCCGCGGTGCTCGCGCGGTTCGGGTTCACGTACTACGGGGTGGGGCGGGGGAAGTCGGTGGGCGCGGGGTAGGGGCGCTGCGCAGCAGCCTCACACTGCCTCGATAGCTGGCTCCACGCGCTCCCCATCGCGACCGAATGGCAGGAGTGCTGTCGCCGCCGGGATGCATGTCTCTAACGACGACAGAACAATCGGATCGGGTGAGTGAGCATGTACATGAACTCTGTGATGAGTGCACCTTGTATGATGCTCAGCCAGAGCACACCCTTCAAATCCCGCACGTAGCCGGCGATATAAGCCCATAGCCTCCTCGCCTTCCGACGCTTTTCTGCTGACTCAATTTTCATGACGCACCTTGGTTCTCCGTGCGGATGATTGCAAAGAATTCTACATCCGTTCAGGCGTTCATGTGTCGACGCATACATGCGATTCTCGACGTCTGTTCGCTCCATAGCGCGCATGTGGTGACGTCGGGTACCTGACGTCGCAACGTTGGTGATTCCGGACATGCTCATCGTGAGATCGCAATATATTCGGGCGACTCAACTATTGGGACTTCCGGCGGGCAGCCCCGTGCGGTCGCGAGCCGGACGGGAGTGGCGCTGCGGTGACCGACCGGCGCAGATCAGTTACGACGCGAGCAGCTCCATCTGCGGCCCATCCGTTCGCGTACCCCCGTTCGTTCTCTCCAGCGCGAGCAGCTTGCGCTTGATCTCGAGACCGCCCCCGAAGCCCGTGAGTGAACCGTCCGCGCCGATCACGCGATGGCAGGGCACGATGATGGGAAGGGGATTCGCGCCGTTGGCAAGTCCCACGGCGCGGGAGGCTTGCGGGCTCCCGATCCGGCGCGCGAGCTCGCCGTAGGAGACCGTCTCCCCGTACGGAATCCGGGTGAGGGCCTGCCACACACTGCGCTGGAAGGCCGTGCCCCGCGGAGCGAGAGCCAGATCGAATTCGCGGCGCCGGCCGGCAAAGTACTCGCCGAGCTGGCCCATGACGGCCCGGAAGGGCTTCGCGTCCGCAACCCACTCCGCCTGCGGACGCCGTGCGTGCGGGCCGGCCTGGAAGTAGACGAGCGCGAGGCGCTTGCCGTCGCCCGCGAGCAGCAACGGTCCGACGGGCGATTCCATCTCATGCCAGTACATCATCTGCGCATCCTCCGCTCAGTGGGCCTGCTCGCCGGCCGCCCGCCACAGGTGCATCACCGCATAGCTGCGCCAGGGCCGCCAGCTTTCCGCCTGCTGCCCGAGCGCGCGGGGGGTGAGGGACTTGCCCCCCTCCGCTGCCATCCGCCGGAGCACGATATCCGCGGCGGGAAACGCGTCTGGCTCCCCGAGCGCGCGCAGCGCGATGTACTGCGCGGTCCAGGCGCCGATGCCGGGCAGCGCCACGAGGGTTGCGGTCACCTCATCGGCCGGCGCGCCGAAGTCGAGCTGGCGCTCGGCGACCGCACGCGCCAGCGTGCGGATTGCCGCGATGCGCGCGCCGGTGACACCGATGCCGTCGAGGTCCGCCCGCGCGAGCGTCTCCGGCGCGGGGAACACGTGCGTCAGCCCCTCGCGGCCGTCGGGCAGAACGTGGCCTGCCCGCTCTACCAGGCGCGCCGCGAGCGTGCGACCTGCCGCCACGCTGACCTGCTGTCCGAGCACGGCCCGCACGGCACACTCGAACGGATCCCAGATGCCGGGTATCCGGAGCCCCGGCCGCCGGCGGGCGAGCGGACCCACGATGGGGTCGGCCTTGAATGCGTGAGCGGTGAGCGCTGGGTCAGCCGCGAGGTCGAACACGCGCCTCGCCACAACGGAGATCTGGAAGAGGGCCGTTGCCGGGGCGCCTCTCACGCTGAGCTCGAGCTCGTTCCGGCCCGGGAATGGGCGCACGCGGACCGTCGCATGCCCATGCGCCAGCGCGAGGGTGCGGGCATAGCCGCGGTCATCCACGCGCTCGACGCCCGCGATGGCGCGCGCCGCGAGAAAGTCGCTCACGAAGCGCCAGTCGTACGGAGGTCGATAGGCGAGCCGCAGGACGATCTCGTCGCTCGCGGCGCTGGAAGCGCGGCCGGCGATTGCATGCTGCCTGCGAATCTCGTGCGGCGGCCGCGCGTAAGCCTTCCGGAACGCATCGTTGAAGCGGCGGAGGCTCCCGAAACCGGCCGCCAGCGCGATCTCGGTCATCGAGAGCCGCGTCTCGTCGAGCAGGCGCTTCGCGAAGTGGAGTCTGCGTGTCTGAGCGACGGCGACCGGGGAGGCGCCGATATGGCGCACGAAGAGCCTGCGCAGGTGCCGGGGTCCGATGCCGACCCGCGCCGCGAACTCATCGATCGACGATTCATCGAGAGCGCCTTCCTGAATCAGGCGCAGCGCGCGCCGCACGACCGCTGATGTGCCGAGCCAAGCCGGCGTGCCGGGGGCGGCCTCGGGGCGGCAGCGCAGGCAGGGTCGGAAGCCGGCTTCGGCTGCCGCGGCGGCCGTCGGGTAGTAACGGACGTTCGCGCTCTTCGCGCTCGGCGCAGGGCACACCGGGCGGCAATAGATGCCGGTAGTCGTGACGGCGACGAAGAACCGGCCGTCGAACCGCGGATCACGGCTGAGGCGTGCGCGGTCGAGGACTCTGCGGTCGAGAGGGACGAGCTCCTGCATGGCGAGGACGATACGCCGGGCCGTGGTGTGGAACTAGCTGTTTTCGGACGTCGTTGCGGCTCGGACCCCGCACGAATCGTATCCAGAGCCCCAACGAGCGTGATCCAGGTCCCGGACGAGCGCGCGAGGTCGAGTGATGGCTTGCTCTTGGGGGCGCGCGGGGCATACTGGCGCCGTCCGCGCGCCCTCATTGTGACATTCGCCGCGGACCTTGTAGATTCCGGGGATAACCATGCTGACACCCGTCATCCTCTCCGGCGGAGCCGGCACTCGGCTCTGGCCGCTGTCGCGCGAGCTGTACCCGAAACAGCTGCTCGCGCTCATCGGGGACCGCACGATGCTTCAGCAGACCGTGGTGCGCCTCGAGGGGCTCGGGACCTCGGCGCCGGTGGTCGTGTGCAACGAAGCGCATCGCTTCCTGGTTGCCGAGCAGCTGCGGCAGCTCGATGTCCAGGCGCGCGCCACGGTGCTCGAGCCTTTCGGGCGCAGCACGGCCCCGGCCATCGCGCTTGCCGCCCACGCGGCGCTCGAGGCGCCGCCGCCGGAGGGCGATGGCGACGATCCAGTGCTGCTCGTCCTTCCCGCCGATCACGTCATTCGCGACGTGGCGGCTTTCCACCGCGCGGTGCGCACCGCACTCGGCGCTGCCGAGCAGGGACAGCTCGTCACCTTCGGCATCGTCCCGACCGCGCCCGAGACGGGGTACGGCTACATCCAGCGCGGAGCGTCCGCTAGCGGTTCCGCGTCCGCGGGCACGACCGCGGGCGCGGTGTACCGGATCGAGCGGTTCGTCGAGAAGCCGTCCGCCGAGCGGGCGACGGAGTTTGTCGCATCCGGCCACTACTACTGGAACAGCGGCATG
>JASHYG010000047.1 GCA_030043215.1 Gammaproteobacteria bacterium | reverse complement strand
CGTGCGGCCCGTCACCCCGACCAGACTCGCGATGCCCGCGATGAGCTCCTGAGGCTCGATCGGCTTGCCGATGTGCATCTGGAATCCGGCGAGCAGCAGGCGCTGGCGGTCCTCGGCGCGGGCGTACGCCGTGACGGCGATGGCAGGAATTCGAGCCACGCGGGCGTCCGGCAGCGCGCGCAGCTCCGCGATCAAGTGGTAGCCGTCCGTGCCCGCCATGCCGATGTCGCTGATCAGGATGTCGATGCGCTCGGTCTGGAGCATCTCGATCGCCTGCTGAGCATCGGCGGCGAGCAGCACCTTCGCGCCGCGGTCCTCCAGCAGCCGGCCGCAGAAGACGAGCGAGTCGATCTCATCATCGACCGCGAGTGCGGTAATGCCGGTGAGCTTCGGCAGCGACTCGAGCGGATACGCGGAGAGCGGCGCAACGCGCTCCCCCGTATCGCCGGTCGCGGCATCGGGCTGCGGCAGCGGCAGTCGAACGGTGAACGTCGCGCCTTGGTCCTGCCCCGCGCTCTTGCAGCGCATGGCGCCGCCGTGAAGCTCGACCAGGTTCTTCACAATCGCCAGTCCGAGCCCGAGACCGCCGTAGAGGCGCGTCGCTGCGGCGTCCGCCTGCCTGAAGCGGTCGAACACGAACGGCAGGAAGGCGCTCGGGATGCCGACGCCGGTATCGTCCACGCTCAGCTCGACGTGCGAGTCGTCGCGCAGCGAGGCGACGCGCACGCTCCCGTCGGGCGGCGTGAATTTCACGGCGTTCGTGAGCAGATGGCACATCACCTGCTGCAGGCGGCTCGGATCCCCGTGCACGTGGTCCGCTCCCGGATCGAGCTCGGTCGCGAGACGGATACCCTTCGCCTCCGCCAGGGGGCGGATGGCTTCCAGCGCGGCCGCCGTGACCTTTTGCAGGCTCACCGTGCGCGCGTTGAGCTGGACCTTGCCGGTCATGATCCGGCTCATGTCGAGCAGATTGTCGATGATCTGGGTCTGTGCCCTGGCGTTGCGCTCGATCACCTCGAGGCCGCGCCCGAGATCGGGGCTCGTCCCGGCGGCCCTGCGAAGCACGTGCACCCAGCCGATGATGGCGTTGAGCGGCGAGCGCAGCTCGTGCGACAGGGTGGCGAGAAACTCATCCTTCAGGCGGCTCGCGGCGTCGGCTTCCTGCCGGGCCCTGCGCTCGCTGTCGAGCTGCACGTCGCGCTCGTCCTGCGCGAGCTTCCAGGCGGTGCGGTCACGCACCACCTTGCAGAAGCCGACGACGTGTCCCAGTGAATCGACGAGGCGGCTCGTCGTGCCGGTCGCGAAGAAGAGCGAGCCGTCCTTGCGCCTGAGCCACTGATCGCTCGTCGCGCTGCCTTCCTCCGCCGCGCGGTGCAGCTCGCGCCGGTGCAGGCCCCGCGCAATGTCCTCCGGAGCGAACAGATTCTCGATGGGCAGGCCGATGAACTCGTTGCGCGACCAGCCAATGACGCGCTCCACTCCTTCGTTCCAGGTCGTCGCGTGTCCGCGCAGATCCACCGCGAAGATGGCGTAGTTCCTCACCTGCGCGATGAGGGCACGGTAGCGCTCCTCGCTCGCCTGCAGGTCGTCCTGCACGCGCTTGCGCTCGGACCAGTCCGTCGTGATTCCGACGAGCGACTCGAGCCGGCCCTGGGCGTCGAACTCGGGAAGCAGCTGCGTCTCGAGGAAGCGGCTGCCGCCCGGAGCGTCGAGCTAGAAGCCGTACCGCCGCGGCTCCCCCCTCGCGAGCACGTCGCGGCACGCGGCCTCCAGCCCTTCGGCCATCTCGGGGTCGAGCCCCGCATGTACCGCCGGCTTGCCGAGCAGCTGCTCGGGCGTCCACCCGAATACATCCCGCACGGCGCCGTTGACGTAGAGACAGCGCAAGTCGCGATCGAGCCGGAAGACGACGACGGGCAGCGATTCGAGGAGACGGGCGAGGAGATGCTCCCGCTCCCGGTCGGCCCCGTCGCCCGCAGCGCTGAAAGCGCCGCCCGTGCTGGCGGCGCTCGCCGCGCCGCTCGGTTCGCCGTGTGCCATCGGCTCAGCGCGGCGGCCGGCGGGCGCCAAGCCGCTCTCGATCGTCAGTTGCTGCGCATTCATTCACGGCATCCACAGGCCCGCACCGCATCCGGGGGCTCGGGGCGCCCGCTCCGGCGGGAGCTCCGGACCGCGCCGGCGGTGCATGGCTCGGTCGGTCGGACCCCAGGGCAAGGCCCGTGCCTAGGAGAGTGGAGAGGCTCATGGGCCAGCCTCATGGGCCAGCCTCATGGGCCAGCCTCGAGGGGGATGCCCCATCGGCTATAATGTCCGGACACAGCCTGCGGCGCGCGGCGAAAGTGGCGGAACTGGTAGACGCGCTGGACTTAGAATCCAGTGGGGCAAACCCGTGAGGGTTCGACTCCCTCCTTTCGCACCAGCTCCAAAGTGCAATTTTTTCCCGGACAGGAATTTATACAAAATGCAGATCTCGGTGACCGCGGACGGCCTGGAGCGCCGGATGGAGGTGGCGGTACCCGCGGACGAGGTGGAGCGGGAGGTCGAGCAGCGGCTGCAGCGGCTATCGCGCACCGCGCGCCTGAGGGGCTTCCGGCCGGGCAAGGCGCCCTTTGCCGTCGTCCGCCAGCAGTTCGGCGACCGCGTGCATGCCGAGGTCGTCGGCGACCTGATGCGCACCAGCTTTGCCGAGGCGGTCTCGCAGCAGCACCTGACGCCCGCGACGGGGCCGCGGATCGAGCCCATCGCGCTGCAGCCGGGTACGGACCTCAAGTACGCCGCGGTCTTCGAGGTGTTGCCGGAGGTGAAGCTCAAGCCGCTCGACGGCATCTCGGTGGAGCGGCCGACCGCCTCCATCACCGAGCCGGACATCGAGAGCATGATCGAGAACATGCGCAAGCAGCGGCCCATGTTCACCGAGGTGGCGCGGGCCGCCCGCGACACCGACCGGGTGACGGTGGACTACGACGGCAGCATCGACGGCAAGCCCTTCGAGGGCGGCGAGGGCCGCGACGCGACTTTTGTCATCGGCGCAGGCCGGGTGCTGCCGCAGCTCGAGACCGCAGTCGCGGGGGCATCGGCGGGGGACACGCGCAAGGCCTCGGTCCGGTATCCCGACGACCATGCGAACAAGGCGCTCGCGGGGCGCACGGCGGATCTCACGATCGCGGTGAAGAAGGTGGAGGAGCAGAGTCTGCCGCCGGTGGATGAGGCGTTTTGCCGGGCATTCGGGATCGAATCCGGCGGAACCGAGGCTCTGCGGGCCGAGGTTCTAAAGAGCATGGAGCGCGAGCTCGCGGAGCGCGTCCGTGCCCGGCTGCGCTCCGCGGTCATGGATGCGCTGTACCAGGACAATCCGGTCGAGGTTCCCCGCACCATGGTGGCCGATACGATCGAGCAGCTGCAGCTCGAGGTGGCGCAGCGCATGGGCGCGCGGGACGTGAGCCAGCTGCCCGCCCGCGAGGCGTTCGAGGAGCCTGCGCGCCGCCGCGTCGCGCTGGGGATGATCGTCGGGGAGATCATCCGCGCGGAAGGCCTGCAACTCGACCGTGAGAAGGTCCAATCCCGCCTGGAGGCGCTCGCGGCGAGCTACCCCAACCCGGAGGACGCCCGGCGCGCGTATCTGCAGAATCGGGAGGCGATGCAGCAGATCGAATCGGCCGTCCTGGAGGATCAGGCGCTCGATGCGGTGCTCGCCCGTGCAAAGATCACCGAGCGCCCGACGACCTTCAAGGACCTGACAGGCTTCTGAACTTGATATCTAATACCCTGGCCGGAGGCCATATGAACGAGCGCGCCCTGAATCTCGTCCCCATCGTCGTCGAGCAGACCGCGCGCGGTGAGCGGGCTTATGACATCTACTCGCGCCTGCTGAAGGATCGGCTGATCTTCGTCGTCGGGGCGGTGGATGACTACATGGCGAACATCGTCGTCGCGCAGATGCTGTTCCTGGAATCTGAGAACCCCGAGAAGGACATCCACCTGTACATCAACTCCCCGGGCGGGGTGGTGACGGCGGGACTCGCCATCTACGACACCATGCAGTTCATCAAGCCCGACGTGAGCACGGTTTGCACGGGCCAGGCGGCGAGCATGGGGGCCATCCTGCTGGCCGGCGGCACCAAGGGCAAGCGGTTCTGCCTGCCGCACGCCCGGATCATGATTCACCAGCCGCTCGGGGGCTTCCAGGGGCAGGCGGCGGACATGGAGATCCATGCGCGCGAGATGCTGGAGGTGCGCGACCGGCTCAACCTGATCCTCGCGAAGCACACCGGCCAGAGCGTCGAGCGGATCAAGCACGACACCGACCGGGACAACTTCATGGATTGGAAGGAAGCGGTCGATTACGGGATCATCGACAAGGTGCTGGAGAAGCGTGAGGGGACTCCGGGCGGCGCGGCTAAGTAGATGTTCCGAAACGACAAAGCTCACTCTTCGGGGCTGGGGGGAACCGTGCGCCGCCTCTTTGCCTCGCGGCAGGTCCCCATGCTATAAGGACCTGCACCGTGGCTCGGAATGTGCATGACGAGGACGCTAGATGAGCGATGATTCCCGCGGCCGTCACGACGACGGCAAGCTGCTTTATTGCTCGTTTTGCGGAAAAAGCCAGCACGAAGTTCGCAAGCTGATCGCAGGGCCCTCCGTTTTCGTCTGCGACGAGTGTGTCGAGCTCTGCAACGACATCATTCGCGAGGAGCTCGAGGACCGCGCCGAGCGTGCCCGCGACAAGCTGCCGAAGCCCCACGAGATCAAGAAGGTCCTCGACGAGTACGTGATCGGCCAGGAGCGCGCCAAGAAGGTGCTCTCGGTCGCCGTGTATAACCATTACAAGCGGCTGCAAACCCGCTCGGGCGCGACGGCACGGTCGAAGGAGGATGTGGAGATCGCGAAGAGCAACATCCTGCTGATCGGCCCCACCGGCTGCGGCAAGACGCTCCTCGCGGAGACTCTCGCGCGCCTGCTCAACGTGCCGTTCACCATCGCCGACGCGACGACCCTCACCGAGGCGGGCTACGTCGGCGAGGACGTGGAGAACATCATCCAGAAGCTTCTCCAGAAGTGCGATTACGACGTGGAGAAGGCGCAGACGGGCATCGTCTACATCGACGAGATCGACAAGATCTCGCGCAAGTCCGACAACCCCTCCATCACCCGGGATGTTTCCGGCGAGGGGGTGCAGCAGGCGCTGCTCAAGCTCATCGAGGGCACGATCGCGTCCGTGCCGCCGCAGGGCGGCCGCAAGCATCCCCAGCAGGAGTTCCTGCAGGTGGATACGACGAACATCCTGTTCATCTGCGGCGGTGCGTTTGCCGGCCTGGAAAAGATCATCCTCAATCGCACGCAGAAGAGCGGCATCGGCTTCACCTCCGACGTGCGCGAGCTCAACGCGCGTCCGCACGGCAACGACCTCTTTCACGACGTGGAGCCCGAGGACCTCATCAAGTACGGCCTGATCCCGGAGTTCGTCGGCCGCCTGCCGGTCGTCGCAACGCTGGACGAGCTCGACGAGGCGGCGCTCGTGTCGATCCTGACGGAGCCGAAGAACGCGCTCACCAAGCAGTACCGCCGGCTCTTCGACATGGAGGGGGCCGATCTCGAGTTCCGCGACGAGGCGCTGAGGGCGGTCGCCCACCGGGCCATGGCGCGCAAGACCGGCGCGCGCGGCTTGCGGACCATCCTCGAGACGGTGCTGCTCGATACCATGTACGAGCTGCCGTCCATGCGCAACGTCCAGAAGGTCGTCATCGACGAGACGGTCATCGACGGACATTCCAAGCCTTACATCGTCTACCGCTCCGAGGATGAGCCGCGCCGGGTCTCGGGGACCACGCATTGAGGGGCCTCGCCCCAGCAGGCTCTTTCAGATCTTGTGACGGGCTCGCGGTTGAAAGCGGGCGGCGGAACCCCACTTTCCGCCTTATCGAGACTATATTTACCGCTATCGTGACTGGCCGGCCTCCCCGGGGTGGGGCCGGCTTTTGCGTGCCATGGGGCGAGCCAACGAGGACTTGAACGTGTCCGACGCATCTTCTATGCCGACGAAGACCACGGCCGCCATCGAGAGCGTGCCGGTGCTGCCGCTCAGGGACGTGGTCGTCTATCCGCACATGGTGATCCCCCTCTTCGTCGGACGCGAGAAGTCGATCCAGGCGCTCGATGTGGCGATGCGCGGCGACAAGCGGATCATGCTCATCGCCCAGAAGCAGGCGGACGTGGACGATCCGAAGGTCGACGACCTCTACCGGATCGGCACCCTGGCGACGATCCTGCAGCTGCTGAAGCTCCCCGACGGCACGGTCAAGGTTCTGGTCGAGGGAGTGGACCGTGCGCGTATCGACCGCCTGCACACGGGAGATCACTACTCCTCCGACGTGACCCCGCTGCCGGATGCCGAGGCCTATGACGAGCGCGAGATGGACGTGCTCGGCCGGTCCGTCATTTCCCAGTTCGAGCAGTACGTCAAGCTCAACAAGAAGGTCCCCCCCGAGGTGCTCACCGCTCTGGCGGGTATCGAGCACGCCGGCCGGCTTGCGGATACGGTCGCCGCGCACATGTCGCTCAAGCTCGCCGAGAAGCAGAAGGTTCTCGAGATCCTCGACGTGCGCAAGCGCTTGGAGCACATCCTGGTCGCCATCGAGGGCGAGATGGACGTGCTGCAGATCGAGAAGCGGATCCGCGGCCGCGTCAAGGCGCAGATGGAGAAGAGCCAGCGCGAGTACTACCTCAACGAGCAGATGAAGGCCATCCAGAAAGAGCTCGGCGAGATGGACGAGGGCGGCAACGAGATCTCCGAGCTCGAGCAGAAGATCGCGAAGGCCGGCATGCCGAAGGAGGCGCGCGAGAAGGCGACCAACGAGCTCAACAAGCTCAAGATGATGTCGCCGATGTCCGC
>JASHYG010000002.1 GCA_030043215.1 Gammaproteobacteria bacterium | reverse complement strand
GGACGAAAGCTTGCGTCTGGCTCGAAGGACATTCGCAATGATGGATGCGCGGCGTCCGGGCCACCCGACCTCGCGGTGGGCGAGCCTCAGCTGCCCGCTCAGCGCACCCGGATCTCGATCCGGTTGTTGGCGTCCGCGGCCCGATTCCATTCGCCGGCCGTGAGCGAGTCCGTCACCGGGGGGTATGCAACGATCGTCGACCTGGCATCTCCCGGCTCGACCTGAACGTCGGCCGCGCCGTGCGAAGCGCTGCGTAGGGTCCCCGCGAGATCGGCGAATCCGACGGAGACACGCTGCGCCTGCCCTGCCGCATCGTCCGGGCTGCTCCCCACCGTCGCGCACTGCGAGTACGCCGTGTCATCCGGCGCGAGCGTGAGCCCGCTGGTGGAATCGCCCGTCAGGCAGAAGCGTCCTGGATAGATCTTGATGTCGACCGTCCCGTGATAACCCTGCGCGACCAGCCGGTCGAAGAGCTGGCGCAGGACCTCGAGCCGGGGTCCGCTCAAGGGATCCTCTCCGTAGGGCACCACCTCGACGATCGGCCTGGTCGCCGCGGGGTCCACCGCCTGGGGCGTGGCGGCCTGCGGCGCCGCAGCTTGGGGTGCCCCGACTTGGACCGCCGCCGCGGACGATACGTCCGGCGCTGGAGTCTGCGCCGCAGCAGCTTCCGACACGGCAGTGCCGGCCTCGCCCGGTGCGGAGGCGAGCGCCGCGCCGAGCTGCGCGACCCGGTCGGCGAGCGCGTCGAGCTGCACCGTCTCGCGGTGCATGGCGGACAGGCTTGCGGCCGCCACGATTCCGACGACGGCCGCGACGATCCAGCCCCAGAGCGCGCGGCCTCTCGACAGCCCGCCTCCCGAGCCGAGCCGGGCCAGCGCCGTCTCGAGCGTCGCGCCGATATCCTCCTTGATACGGCTCGACTCGCCGTCGAGCGCGGCGATCAGCGCCCGCCGCAGCTCCGCGAGATGCTCCCGCAGGGCCGCATCGGTGAGGAGCCTCGCGGTGGGCGGGGTCTGATCGAGATCGATCTCGTCCGGGTCGCTGTGCAGCTGCTGGAAGGCGCTCTGCTCGCCGGTCCGCCGGTCGGGCAGGAGGTGCAGCTGGTAGAGCACCTTGGAGACATCCACCGGCCTGATCTGCTTCGGCAGGACGCCGACGGCGCCGAGAGCGCGGGCCTGCCCGACATACAGCTCGCCCTCCTGGGAGGTGTACATCAGGATGGGAATCGTAGCCGTGCGCGGGTTGTTCTTGATCGTCCGCACGGCCTGGAATCCGTCCATGCCGGGCATCATGTGATCCATGAAGATCACGTCGGGCCGGTGATGAGTCAGATACTCGATGGCCTGCTCGGCGTTCTCCGCGCTGTCGACGTCGATCGCGTACTTCTCCAGCATGCGCGCCAGGAACATCCGCGCCGACCTGGAGTCGTCCACCACCAACGCGCGCTTCGCCGACATGCCGGTTTCACACTCGAATCCGCCCTGGCGGTCGAGTGTAGCTCAAAGTGGGCCGGTGGCCCCGGAGGTCGAGACCGGGCTGCCGAGGCGGTCACGATCCGGACCCGATGTCGCCGGCCACAGACAGCGCCGGGGTCATGCGCCCCCGCGGCCCGAGGATTCCTCGCACGCGGCGTGATATCGATCCACGAGCCTGCGGGCCATCGCGAGAGAGGACCAGGAAGCGGCATACGCTCTGCACCGCGCTGACATCTCGCGGCGGAGCTCTTCGCTGCGCAGCACTCGCACGACGGCCGCCGCAAAATCATCGACCTCCTCCGGCGCGACGACCGCGCCCGATTCGGGCTTGAGAATCGAGCGCGTGCCGAGCACGGCGGTCGAGACGACCGGCGCGCCTTGGGCCATCGCCTCGAGCAGTACCAGCCCCTGAGTCTCGGTGCGCGAGGCGAACACGAAGGCCTGAGCAGCGGCATAGCAGTCGAGCAGCGTCTGCTCTCTATCGAGGTATCCGACGAAGCGGGTATCCGGCTCGAGCCCGAGCCCGCCGACGAGCTGCCGCAACGTGGCCTCCGCCGGTCCCTCGCCGGCGATCACCAGCATGGCCTCCGGCATGTCGCGTCTCACCCGCGCGAAGCTGTGCACCAGGAACTCGATGTTCTTCTCGTGAGCGACCCGGCCGACGTACAGAAGCAGCGGCCGCGCGGCGGGCAGTCCTATCCGCGCTCTGAAGCGTGCGCCGTCTCCGGGTACAAACCGGTCCTCGGGCAGACCCGTCGGCACCACGTGAATCGGTGCCGCGACGCCGTACTCCAGCAGGACGTCACGCATGGGCTCCGACGGCGCGATGAGCGCATCGATCTGGCGGCATTGCGAGCGCGTGAAGGTGCGAGCGAGCGCCCCTCCCATGGCGCGCGGCAGGAGCGGCGCGTAATGGTGCAGGTACTCCGCGAAGAACGTGTGATACGTCGCAAGGCACGGCAGGCGCGCCGCCCGCGCCTGGCGCACACCGGCATAGTGAGCGATGAACGGCGTTTGAATGTGGACCAGATCGAACGGCTGGCGCGACGCGCTCTCGAGAGCGCTGAGGAGGGGTCGCCAGAGCATGCGGCGGTCTTCCGGATCTCCCGGCACCGCGGCGCTGCGCACACGGACGATGCTCTCCTCGGAGGCCGCGGCTCCAACGTATTCCGGGGCGACCAGCGTCGTCTCGACACCGCAGGCCGACAGCGCGGCCCTGAACGTCGCGATGGAGGTCGAGACGCCGTTGACTCGAGGAAAGTAAACGTCCGAGACGATCAGAACGCGCACTGCGGTCGAGGCGCTCAGGCGGCCGGGCCGCGGCTCGAGGCCAGGCTACGAGAGCGCAA
>JASHYG010000001.1 GCA_030043215.1 Gammaproteobacteria bacterium | reverse complement strand
AAGAGGGCACCGTCCGCCATGTTCCGCGCCCGATCGAGCGCGTAGCTCCACTCGCGGCGAAAGTACCCTTCGAGCCGGATCTGGGTGGTCTTCGAGATCACGGGGATGAAGTACGAGCAGCGATTGATGTTGCGTTGGATCTTCCGGTCGTAGTCGTCCCCAGCCTCGAGCCGGTCGATGTCGAACCAGGTGGTGATCCCGGCCGCCTCCAGCCCTGCCTTGATCTGCTGGACTGCTGGCAGGTCTTCACGGGCGTAACTTACGAACACGGCGTGATCCGGCATCTCCCGAGCAGGCGGCACGAAACGGACAGGGGAGAACTCACTTGAGGCGGAGGAAGTCGAGCTGGCCGAGCCCTTCTTCCGCCTCTGCCACCTCCCGTGCAGCTCGGTGACGAACCGCTCCGCTCCCGTATAGATGCGGGTCCGCACGCTCACCTGCTGGAGGAAGGCGACGAGCCGCTCATCTCCCGAGAGCTCATCGTCGGCGAGGATCTCCCCTACCTCCCGAGGGTCGGAGAGCCGCTTGCGCTTCGCCATCCGCAGGAACAGCCGCGCGAGCCAGTTGCTGAAGCTGCTCCCGATCACCAGCAGGTGATTGTGCTCGAGCTCATGAAACAGCCGCTCCGGCACCAGGCTCTCGTTCTGTAGCGCACAGATGTACTCGAGCAGGTCCTCATCCGAGATCACATAGGTCGGGGAGGCGGAGAGTTTCCCGAACAGGTGATAAACGACAGGGCGGGACAGTCGCCCCCGCTCGGCGGGCAAGTCCACCACCCGGTTCGGGGCGTAGGAGAGCACTTCGGTCGAAGCGGAGCCGCCGAAACGCTCGAGATTGATCGCACTCTCCAGGAGCGAGTCGAAGGTCGTGGAGATGAACAGATCGAAATCCGTGATGGCGGCGAGCTGCTGGAGCGCCGGAGGAGGCTCGAAGGGGGCGTCCTTCAGGATCGACCGCAACCGCACGTAGGCCTCTTCCCTTCTGCCGCGGCCAGCGAGAAATAGGCACACCACATCGTTCAGGGTGTAGCGCTCGGGCAGATCCGAGCGATCGACGTTCAGGCGGGAAGCGAGCCTCTCCGCCGCCCAGTCGAGCAGCAGTCGGGGCCCGCGGTCCGTCGCCACCTGCAGCAGCTCCGGGCCCACGATCGGAATAACCTGCCGCTCCTCGATGAAGGAGAGCAGGTCTTCCCACGCATCCTCATCGAGCGAGGCGGCGGGCAGCAGAGCAGTGGAGCCGGCACTCATCGACCCGCCTCACCGTTCGCGCCGCGCTGCGCCGCCTCGATGCGCGCACGCCACTCCCGCGTATCGTGGAGCTTCGCTATCGCGGGGATCAGATGATCGACGAGCCCGCTTGCCTGCCGTAGCAGCGCCGCGCGATGCTGCGGGTCGGCGAGTGACTGGGCATATAGCGCTTCGGCGAACTCGAGGGGCAGCCACTGGTCGCCGTGGTTTCGCTTCTCGAGTCCGAGATACATCGTCACGACTGGCGCGATCGTTTGCGCCGCCTCTGCTTGCTTGCCCTGTCGCGCGAGCGCCATCGCGAGCCAAGTGACAATGCCGGCGACGGTGCGCTGATCGCTGACGTTGGCTCCCGCGATGGCTTTGCATCCATTCAGCGCCAGGCTCTCGGCCCGCGCGGCTCCCTCGAAATCTCCGAGCGCGTACTCGGCGCGCGCTTCCAGATCGGAAAGATCGCATTCCATGTCGTTCATGGCGAACGTCACCTCCCCGTTGGTTCGGTGAGCATTCAGTTGCGCGACAGCCGCGTGGGCGACGCGTTGCGCCGTGGCTAAATCGCCGTGTTCATAGGCTACCGTCGCGGCCGCATAGGCCCGTGCGGCATCGAAGGCCGCCGCCGCTGCTTGGCCTACCGGCCCAGAGTCGCTCAATACACGAGGGCTCAGGTAGGCCGCCGCCGCGGTGACCGTTGCGGCGGTTCCGGAGAAGTCTCCGAGCTTTGCTTGCCAGGACGCCGTCTCACCCGCGCCGTCGACCAGATGGCCGAGCGCTGCTGCAAACCCACTGGCCGCCTCTCCAAGGGATTCCTCCGCGTGTCGAAGGTTGCCGATCGCCTCGCGCAGTCGTCCGGCCTGCCACAATGCCGAACCGAGACTCCGATAGGCTCCGCCGAGATCGAAGTGGTAAATGAAGTTCTTGGGCTCGATTCCGACGAGTGTGTGAGCCATTTGCACGTCTTGCATGGTGAAGCGGATGTCCTCGGCCGCATCGAGCTCGTTGGCTGCGACGTCGTTCAACCCGTCTCCAAGCAGGACAATTGTGGTGCTCAGTATCGGGCCGCTCTGTGGGTGCTGCGCCAAGTACCGAGTGGCAACGGAGAGGGTCTCCTCGCCTGCTCGACGCGCCTCCTCGTCCCGTCCTAGATCGGCCAACGCCACGGTGAGATACGTCCCCGCTATAACGCGATCGGCGGCAATCTCTTTGCCACTGTTCTCGGGTGTGATGAGCGGATTTTCGATGCGCAGTGCCTCGCGCGTCACTTCCACCGCCTCCTCATCCTGGTCCCTGTTCAAGTCTTCGAGCCCGAGGTAGCCCAGCGCTGTGAGATATC
>JASHYG010000046.1 GCA_030043215.1 Gammaproteobacteria bacterium | reverse complement strand
CGGGCCCCGTGCTGCATGGCGACCGCCATGCGCGTCTCGTCCACCGCCTCGCCGACGACGATGAGCGGCACGGCGGGAGCGATCTGGTCGCGGATGTGGGCGACGGTCGCAAGATCGTCGTCCGCCTGCTCCACCACGAGCAGCAGCTCCGGATTGATCTGTGTGAGCGCATCGGCGAGATCCGGCAGAGCCGGAATCCACGTGCAGTGCACCGGATGTCCCGCGCGGCGGAGGATGCTGTTGATCAGCTCGGCGGGATCCCGAGAGGCGCTCAGCACGATGAGCGGAACGGCGTTCTGCTCGGACAAATGCAAGCTCCTGGCGTGACGTCCGGTGAGTTTAGCACCCCGCCGGGCGGCTCCCGCGTGCGGGGTCTCTCATTTGGGGCCGCTGCGGGAGGTGAGCGCCCGGCTCAGGCGCCGAACCGAGGCGGCAGGGGCGTCTTGGCCGGGGCGCCGGCGCACTCCCGGACCAGGCGGGGCACGAGGTAGCCGGGCAGGCTCGCCGCGAGCTCGCCGGCGATGCGCTGCGCGCGCTCCTCGGCCACCTCGAAATGCGCCGCGCCTCTTACTCGATCGAGGAGATGCAGGTAGTAGGGCAGTACGCCCGCCTCGAAGAGCCGCACGGACAGCTCGGCGAGCGTCCCGGCATCGTCGTTGACGCCGCGCAGCAGCACGGTTTGATTGAGCACGGTGGCGCCTGCGCCGCGCAGCGCCGTGCAGGCCTCCCGGACCTCACCGTCAATCTCGTTGGCATGATTGGCATGCAGCACGACGACCGCGGGCCATTTGAGGCTCGCGAGCCACGCGGTGAGTCCCGAATCGACGCGCGAGGGCAGCACGATGGGCAAGCGGGTGTGCACGCGGAGGCGGCGGACGTGCGCGATGCCCTCCAGGGCGCTCGTGAGCGCGGCGAGCCGGGCGTCGCTCAAGGAGAGCGGGTCCCCGCCGCTCAGAATGACCTCCTCGATGTCCGTGTCGCGCTCGATCTGCTCGAGCGCCTCCTGCCAGCGCGGCGCCTCGGCCTGCTCCGCGTAGGGAAATTCCCTGCGGAAGCAGTAGCGGCAGTGCACCGCGCAGGCGGGGGTGGCGATGAGCAGCGCGCGGCCGCGATATTTCTTGAGGAGGGACGGGGCGGCCGTCGCGGCGCGCTCGCCGAGCGGGTCGGCCGTGAAGCCCGGATGCTCGTCCCGCTCGGCATCGAGAGGCAGCACCTGGCGCAGCAGCGGATCGAGCGGATCGCCGCGGCGCATCCGCCTCAGGTAGCTCCACGGCACGCGTATCCGGAACAGCTCCGAGGCGCGTTCCGCGCCGTCGGCAAGCCGAGGGTCGAGGCCGAGCGCCGCCACGAGCTCTCGAGGAGTGCGGATGGCCTCGGCCATCTCCTGCTGCCAGCCCGAGCGCGTCGGCGGCTGGCAGGCCCGGTTCGATGCCAGTATCATCGCTTGCCCCTCAGTGAGAACGAAATGACCAGCATCAGCACGAACGAGTTTCGGGCCGGCGTCAAGATCCTGCTCGACGGAGAGCCGTACTCCGTCATCGAGAACGAGATGGTCAAGCCCGGCAAGGGACAGGCGTTCAATCGCGTGAAGGTCCGCAATCTCAAGACCGGCCGGACGATCGAGCGGACTTTCAAGTCAGGCGAGTCGGTCGACGCCGCCGACGTGGTCGAGATGGACATGCAGTACCTGTACCGGGAGGGTGAATTCTGGCACTTCATGGTGCCCGATTCCTTCGAGCAGTACACCGCCGGCAAGGCGGCCGTCGGCGACAACGCCCAGTGGCTCAAGGATGGAACGGTCTGCATCGTCACGCTGTTCAACAACGTGCCGCTCGTCGTGACCGCTCCGCCTCACATCGAGCTCCAGGTCGTCGAGACCGATCCCGGACTGCGCGGCGATACGGCAACCGGCGGCCAGAAGCCGGCGAAGCTCGAAACCGGTGCCGTCGTGAGAGTGCCGCTCTTCATCAACGAGGGCGAAGTCATCCGCGTCGACACGCGGACCGGCGAGTACATCTCCCGCGCCAAGCAGTAGGCTCCCGCCGCGGAGCCGCGGCTCCGCGAGGCCGAGTCCGCGCCGCCGCATCACGCCCCGTCGGGCCACATCACGCCCGGTCGGCGGGAAAGGCCAGAACCTCGTCGATGTGCCGCGCTCCCGTTGCGATCATGACGGTGCGGTCGAAGCCGAGCGCGACGCCCGAGCATTCGGGGAGGCCCGCCTGCAGCGCGGCGAGCAACCGCTCGTCGATCCGGAGCTCGGGCAATCGGAGCGCGCGGCGCGCGGCGACATCCCGCTCGAAGCGCGAGCGCTGCTCCACGGCGCTCGCGAGCTCCTCGAAGCCGTTCGCGAGCTCGATGCCCTCGCAGTAGAGCTCGAAGCGCAGGGCGACGCGCGGGTCGCGCGGGTCGAGCTGCGCGAGCGCAGCCTGAGAGGCCGGATAGCGGTGCACGAAGGTGAGGGCGCTGCGACCGAGCTTCGGCCCGACGCAGGCGGCCATGAGGAAATCGAGCAGGTCATCGCGCGACGGCTCGGGCGGGACCGCTTGCGTCGCGCCGGCTCCCGCCCCCGCGCCGTGGCCCGCCCCCACGGTGTAGCCCGCCTCCCGGGCCGCGCGCGCGAGCTCGCGCGGCTCGGCCGTCAAGGGATCGAGCCGCAGCTCGCGCAGGAAGGCGTCGCGATAGGTGAGGCGCTCGCCGGCCCGTGGCGTGCCGGGGCCGAGCAGCTCGCGCACGAGCGCCTCCACCTCGCTCATCAGGCGCTCGAGCGAGAAGCCGAGCCGGTACCACTCGACGAGCGTGAATTCCGGATTGTGCAGCCGGCCGCGCTCGAGCCCCCGCACTGCGCGGCAGATCTGGAACACGTCGCCGTATCCGGCGGCGAGCAGCCGCTTCATCGCATACTCGGGGGAGGTCTGCAGGTAGAGGGGAGGCGCGCCGCCCCCGAGATCAACTTCGGCCGAGTGGATGTGCACGTCCGTGACGGCGGCGCTCGCGAGAAGCGGCGTTTCCACCTCGAGCACGCCGCGGTGCGCGAAGAAGGCCCGCGTCCGTGCGAGCAGCGCCGCGCGCCGCTCGAGCGTCGGCTTGCTCGCCGCTGGCCGCCAGTCCTGCGGCGTCGCCGTCACGCTCGGGGGCACGGCCGTCATCCGGCGCCGAGCAAGCGCGCGAGCGGTTGCCCCATGCGGATGCGGCTTGCGGCCGCGAGCTCCGGGAGCCACGCGACCGCGTCGCGCGGGAAAAGCAGGATGACCGTCGAGCCCATGTTGAAGCGGCCCATCTCGGCGCCCTTGGCGAGGGGCGGGGTGCGGTAGGGGACCGGCAGGTCGAGCGCCCGCCGCGGCCTCCGAGGCGCCACCTCGCCGTGCCACTGCGTCGCGATGCTGCCAACGAACAGTGCTCCGACGAGGACCATCGCGAGCGGCAGGCCGCTCGCGGTCTCGAAGGCGCACGCGACGCGCTCGTTGCGGGCGAAGAGATTGGCGACGGCTTCCGCCGTCGTCGCGTTGACGCTGAACAGGCGGCCCGGGACGTACCACGCGGCTCGCAGCGCCGCCGCCAGGGGCATGTGGATGCGGTGATAGTCGCAAGGGGCGAGGTACAGAGTCGCGAATGCCCCGCCCGCAAAGCGGGGAGTCCAGGCGTGGGCCGCGAGCAGGGCATCGAGCCGGTAGGTCTTGCCCTTCGCCTGCAGGAGGGTGAGCTCATCCAGATAGCCGATCTGACTCACCGTGCCGTCGACGGGAGACACGACGGTGGAGGGATCGGCGTCGACGCGCCGCGCGCCGGGCTTGAGCGCGCGGGTGAACAGCTCGTTGAAGCTGCCGTAGAGCCGCGGATCCGCCTCGCAAGCCTCGCTCATCTGTGGGCGGAAGCGGCGCACGAAGGCGCCGATCAGCGCGTTCTTGAGAGGCCTCAGCCGAGCGCGGGCGAGCCAATGGACGCAACGGGACAGTGCGTGCTGCGGCAGCAGGCGCTGCAGGGCGACGAAGAGCCACGCGCCGGCCCCGCTCGCATTCTCCGGGCGGCTGGGCCGCGTCGGCGATGCCGGGGTCTGCATCATGAGCGCTGGGTCTGCACGCCGGGATCCGTGGCGAGGAACCCCGCGGCGCGGCGCAGATCCTGCGTGAGGCGCGCGGCGTCGAAGGGCGCGGTGAAGACCGCGACGATCCGGCCGCCGGCATCGAGCAGGAACACGACGGCGGTGTGATCCATCGTGTAGTCTCCGCCCGGCAGATCGATTCTCTGGAAGGCGACGCCGAGCCTCGCGGCGAGCGAGCCGATCGCCTGCTGCGAGCCCGTGAGTCCGATGAAATGCGGGTCGAACGCGCGCACGTACGCGCCGAGCAGCTGCGGGCTGTCGCGTGCGGGATCGACGGTCACGAAGATCACGCGCAGGTCCGGCACTGCTCCTGACCGGCGGACCTGCGCAAGCTTGACGAGCGTCGTCGGGCACACATCGGGACAGTGCGTGAATCCGAAGTACAGGAGCGAGGGCGCGCCGAGCAGTCGCGCCTGCGTGAACGGCGCGCCGGTCCCATCGACGAGCGCGATCGGTCCGACGTTGCGCGGCTGCGGCAGCCACGTGCCGCTCACGAGCCGCGGGACGGGGGGGCCGAGCTCGTGGGCGACCCACATGCCGGCCGCGGCGGCGCAAACCGCGACGCAGGCGAGGAGGATCCAGGAGGCGCGTCGGGACATGAGGAAATTATCCCACAAGAGGCAGGCGAGACCCGGGCGCAAGCCGGCTGCGCGCAGGCCGTCCGGGCGCCGGCCGTCGGCGAGCGGGACGGTGTCGCTGCGCGAGCTGATCGAGCGCGGGGCGCGGCGGCTCGCGCGTGCGGGAGTGTGCTTCGGCCACGGGACCGACAACGCGTGGGACGAGTCGGCGGCGCTCGTCCTGCATGCCCTCGAGCTGCCGCCCCTCGCCCCGGGAAGCCCTGCTACGAGTCGCGTGCGCCTGCACGAGGCGCGGCGGGCGCTCGCGCTCATCGAGCGTCGCATCGCCGAGCGCATCCCGGCGGTCTACCTCACCGGCAAGACCTGGTTCGCGGGGCTCGAGCTACACGTCGATCCGCGCGTGCTCATCCCGAGGTCGCCGCTCGCCGAGCTCATCGAGCGCCGTTTCGCGCCCTGGATCGGATGCTCGGCGGTGCATCGGGTGCTCGATCTCGGCACGGGGAGCGGCTGCATCGCCATCGCCTGCGCGAAGGCGTTCGGCCGCGCCCGGGTGGACGCGTCCGACATCTCGGAGGAGGCCCTCGCCGTCGCCCGGATCAACGTGCGCAAGCACCGGCTGGGACGGCGTGTGAGCCTCGTCAAATCCGATCACTTCCGCGCGCTCGCGCGGCGCCGCTACGATATCATCGTGAGCAATCCGCCCTACGTGGGCGCGCGCGAGCTCGCAGGGCTGCCGCGCGAGTACGCCCACGAACCGGAGCTGGCCCTCGCTGCGGGCGGCGACGGCCTGCGGTCGGTGCGCGTCATCCTGCGGGAGGCGAGCAGGCACTTGCGCCCGCGCGGCGTTCTGGTCGTGGAGGTGGGCAACACCGAGCGGGCCGTGCGCCGCGCCTTCCCGCGCATGCCGTTCACCTGGCTGCAATTCGAGCGCGGCGGCGGCGGAGTCTTTCTGTTGACGGCGGAACAACTTCTGGCGGCGGAGCCTCTTCGGGTGCGGTGATCGCGGCATGTCCGGGAATACGATCGGCAAGCTCTTCACGGTGACGACCTTCGGCGAGAGCCACGGCCCCGCGATGGGCTGCATCGTCGATGGCTGTCCGCCCGGCCTGCCGCTCAGCGAGGCGGATGTGCAGGCGGATGTCGATCGGCGCCGCACGGGTACCTCGCAGTTCGTGAGCCAGCGCCGGGAGAGCGACCAGGTGCGGATCCTCTCGGGCCTGTTCGAGGGACGAACGACCGGCACGCCGATCGGCATGCTGATCGAGAACAACGACGCCCGCTCGCGGGACTACGAGAAGATCAAGGACCTCTTCCGGCCGGGCCATGCCGACTACACGTATCAGCAGAAGTACGGGGCGCGCGACCACCGCGGCGGCGGCCGCTCCTCCGCACGCGAGACGGTCATGCGCGTCGCGGCCGGCGCCGTCGCGCGCAAGTATCTTGCGCACCGGCTCGGGGTGCGGATCCACGGGTATCTGAGCCAGGTCGGCGCGCTGCGCCTCGATCCAGTGGATCCGGCGTTCGCCTACGAGAATCCCTTCTTCTGCCCGGACCCCGCGCGCGTCGCCGAACTCGAGGCGCTCATCTGGAGCCTGCGCAGCGCGGGGGACTCGATCGGGGCGCGCGTCACGATCGTCGCGACGGGCGTACCGCCCGGTCTCGGCGAGCCGG
>JASHYG010000045.1 GCA_030043215.1 Gammaproteobacteria bacterium | reverse complement strand
AATGTTCGGGGCCTCGGCACCAACCGGGAGGTGCTGAACCGCCTGTCCATCATCTACGACACCCGTGATGACCTCACCGTCCCGACCCGGGGCGTCGAGTGGGTGGCCTACGGAGGGATCGCGAGCCGGGGCGGCGTACTCAACGATTCGGAGGACACCGAGGCCGGCATCGACGGCCGCGGTTTCTGGTCTGTCCTGCCCGCGACGGTGCTCGCGGCCCACGTCGCTCTACGCTATCTGCCGACGGGAACCGATTTGCCGTTCTGGGCGCTGAGCAGCCTCGGCGGAGGTGATAGCGAGATCGGAGGCGAGTAGCCGCTGCGTGGCTTCGGCGAAGGACGGTTCTACGACCGAGATTCCTTCGCGAGCTCGGTCGAGCTGCGGCACAAGATCATGTCGATCCAGGCGGACACCACGCACATCGACATCGAATTGACACCCTTCGTCGACGTCGGGCGCGTATTCGCGCATGGGGAAACGGTGCCGTTCACGGATCTGCACAAGGTTGCCGGCGTGGGCTTCCGCGGCATCGCCCGTCCGTTCGTCGTCGGGTACGTCGATGTCGGCTACGGCAGCGAGGGCGCCGCGGTGTTCACCGGGCTCAACTATCCATTCTAGGCCGCGCGCCCGCGGCCGCCTCTCAGTGCCCGGGCCACTGCTTCCAGAATGCCATGACGAGCAGGGTGGCCGAAAGCACGAGCAGCGCCACCCGAGTCCAGAGGAAGGCGGCGGGCGGCCGCAGGCGGAGCTCGACGCGAATCTGCTTGAGGTCTCGAACGTTGCTCACGCGGGTGCCCAGTCGCACGACGAGCAGCGAGGCCAGCAGGCTGAGGCCCAGCAGCACCTCCATCGGCATCTCGACCCCTCCATTTTATTGGTCTTGTAGGTGGGACGGACGCAGCTCACGCCGCGTGTCCTCGTGCCGTTTTCACGAGCGTACAGCATGCGTGCGGGCTGGTCGAGCGCAGGGCCGCGAGGCGACAATAATCGGCGGGGTCCTGCGGCGCTGCGCGGAGTATAGTCGGGCCGATCCGAGGCAGGCGTGGCGCGGGCATCGGGGGACCGGTGCTCGACGGCGAGCAAGCGCTCAGTCCGGATGGCCCGCCCGTGAACAGGCAGCATGGTCAGTCTCCTCACCAGGCCCGAGACGCTCGAGGTGGACCTCGAGAAGTCCGCCGTCATCGTGGTGGACATGCAGAACGCGTTTGCGAGCCGCGGCGGGCTCCTCGATCTGGCCGGGAACGACATCTCCGGCGCGGGTGCCGTGGTGCGCGTCATCCGCTCGGTGCTGCAAGCGGCGCGTGAGCGGAGTGTGCAGGTCGTGTACCTGCAAACCGGGTACAAGCCTGATCTCAGCAACGGCGGCGGCGAGCGCTCGCCGAATCCGCGCAAGGAGACCGCCCTGTGCCTGATGCGGGCGCGGCCGGAGCTCGAGGGAAAGCTGCTCGTCGAGGGAACCTGGGATTTCGCCATCGTCGATGAGCTCACGCCGCAGCCGGGTGACATCGTGGTGCTGAAGACTCGCTACAGCGGCTTTGCCGGCACCACGCTCGATGCGGTGCTGCGGGTGCGCGACATTCGCTACCTCTTCTTCGCGGGCATCGCGACCAATGTCTGCGTCGAGTCCACGCTCCGCGATGCGTACTTCCACGAGTACTGGCCGATCCTCGTCACCGACGCCACCCTGCAGGCGGGGCCGCCGGCGGCTCAGCACGCCACGATCTTCAACGTGGAGTCATTCTTCGGCTGGACGCTCGAGGCCGACGGCCTGCTCGGGAGCCTCCGGGGGCCGGCTCGGCACTGACCCGGTGCCCGCTGATCTCAGCGCCGGCGTCGGCGGCGAGCCCGGCGTACGAGAACAGAGCGAGGGCGCCCAGCAGGCCGGCCGCGACGAACGCCAGGCGGAAGTCGAAGAGGGTGAGCTGCGGCGCGTGCCGCAACAGGCGGCTGAAGTTGAGCATCAGGGCTCCGACGGACACGCCCATCCCCATGCTGATCTGCTGCGTGAGAGAGGAGAGCACGCTCGCGGAGGCGCGCTCCTCGGGCGCGATGTCGGCGAAGGTGACGAAGGTGAGAGCGGTGAACTGCATCGAGCGGCTGGCGCCCGCGAGGATCAGGATGAGGGCGGTCAGTGCGAGCGGCAGGGCCGGTGAGATCGCGGCGCAAGCGGCGATGCCCACGGAGGCGATCGCGCAGTTGGCGACGAGCACGCTGCGCATCCCGAAGCGCCTGAGGATGGGATTCGTGACCGTCTTCATGAGGAGATTGGCCGCCATGTAGATGAGCAGCAGCAGGCCCGAGACGACCGGCGAGAGGCCGAAGCCGACCTCGAGCATCAGCGGCAGAAGGAACGGGGTGGCACTGATGGCGGCGCGCGAGATGGATCCCCCGGAGACACAGCCGACGAAGAAGGTGCGCATACGCAGGGACTGCAGCCTCACGACCGGGGCGGGCGCGGCCGCGAGATGCCTCACGGCGAGCCAGCCGATGGCCGCGGCTGCGCCGAGCAGGCTCGCTCCGAGGGGCAGATCGATCTGCCGCGAGCCGATCGCATCGAGGCCGTACGTCAGGCACGCGAGCGCGACGGCCAGCAGACCGAAGCCCTTGCCGTCGAAGGCGGCGCGCTCGGCGGCCTTCTGGTTGGGAACGAAGGCGAGCACGAGGCTCAGGCCCGCGAGGCCGATCGGGACGTTGACGTAGAAGATCCAGCGCCACGAGGCCGCGCCGGTGATGAAGCCCCCGAGCGGCGGCCCGAGCACCGGGGCGAACAGGGCGGGCCAGACCAGCGTGGAGAGCGCCTGCATCAGATCCCGCTTCTCGGTGTTGCGCAGCACCACGAGACGCCCCACCGGCGACATCATCGCCGCCGCGGCGCCCTGCGCGACTCGTGCCGCGATGAAGGTGAGGAAGCTCGGCGCGGCCCCGCACGCCATGGAGGAGAGCGTGAACGCGCCGATCGCGGCGCCGAAGAGATTGCGCGCGCCCACGCGGTCGGCGAGCCAGCCGCTCGCGGGGATGCAAGCCGCCGTGGCGAGTACGTACGCGGTGATGGCGAGACTCATGCGGGTCGCCGTCGTCCCGAAGCTCTGCGCGATCGCCGGCACCGCCGTCACGATGATGGTCGCGTCGAGGTTCTCCATGAAGAACGCGCACGCGACGATCAGCGCGATCACCATGGAGCGGCTCGAGAAGCGCATGCGCGCGCTCAGCTCGGAGTGAGTCGCACGCCCGGCCGGGCCCGCTCAAGGGAGCGCACGGAGGATATCGTTGAACGTCGCGCTGGGCCGCATCGCCGCGGTGCACCACTCGCCGCTCGGATGGTAGTAGCCACCGATGTCGACGGGGGACCCCTGCGCGGCGGTGAACTCGCCGACGATCCGGGCCTCGTTGCGCGTCAGACGCTCTGCGACGGGCGCGAAGATCGCCCGCAGCTCGGCGTCGCGAGTCTGGGCTGCGAGCGCCTGCGCCCAGTAGAGCGCGAGATAGAAGTGGCTGCCGCGGTTGTCGAGCTCGCCGGTCTTGCGCGAGGGCGACCGATCGAACTCGAGGATCTTGCCGTTCGCCTCATCGAGCGCCTGCGCCAGGCAGGCAGCCTTTGCGTTGCCCGTCTTGCGCGCGAGGTCCTCGATCGAGACTTGCAGGGCGAGGAACTCGCCGAGCGAGTCCCAGCGCAGATGCCCTTCCTCGAGGAACTGCTGGACGTGCTTCGGAGCGGAGCCGCCGGCCCCCGTCTCGTAGAGGCCGCCGCCCGCGAGCAGCGGAACGATGGAGAGCATCTTGGCACTCGTTCCGAGCTCCAGGATGGGGAACAGGTCCGTGAGGTAGTCGCGCAGCACGTTGCCGGTGACGGAGATCGTATCCCGGCCGGCGCGCAACCGCTCGAGCGTCAGCCGGATGGCCGCGATGGGCGAGAGGATGCGGATGTCGAGGCCCGCGGTGTCGTGATCGCGGAGATACGTCCGCACCTTCTCGATCAGGTTGCGGTCGTAAGCGCGCTGCTCGTCGAGCCAGAAGATAGCCGGGGAGCCGGTCGCGCGCGCCCGCTCCACGGCGAGCTTGACCCAGTCGCGGATCGGCAGATCCTTCGTCTGGCACATGCGCCAGATGTCGCCCCGGCTCACCTCGTGCCGGATGAGGACCTTTTCATCGCCGTCGACGATGCGCACGAGGCCGTCGGCCGCCATCTCGAAGGTCTTGTCGTGCGAGCCGTATTCCTCGGCGGCCTGCGCCATCAGCCCGACGTTGCTGACGTTTCCCATCGTCGGCACGTCGTAGGCGCCATGCTGCTTGCAATCGTCGATGACGGCCTGGTAGATGCCGGCGTAGCAGCGGTCGGGGATCATCGCCTTGATGTCGTGCAACTTCCCATCCGGGCCCCACATCCGGCCGGAAGCGCGGATGGCCGCGGGCATGGACGCATCGATGATGATGTCGCTCGGGACATGCAGGTTGGTGATGCCCTTGTCCGAGTCGACCATGGCGAGAGGCGGCCGCGTCGCGTAGGTGGATGTAAGGTCGGATTCGATCGCGACCCTCTCGGCCTCGGGAAGCGCCTGGATCTTCGCGTAGACGTCGCCGATGCCGTTGTTGGGATTGACGCCGAGCTGCCTCAGGACGGCGGCGTGCTTGACGAGCGCGTCCTCGAAGTACACGCCGACGGCGTGACCGAACAGGATGGGGTCGGAGAT
>JASHYG010000044.1 GCA_030043215.1 Gammaproteobacteria bacterium | reverse complement strand
TGCCACGACATCGAAGGCATTCTGCATACGGTGGGGCTCACGCGCTCCGCCGCCCACAATGTCCGGGACCTCATCGCCGGCTACGGCGAGATCTGGTCGACCAAGCTGTTCCACCGCTACTTCGAGGCACGGACCCGGCGCGCCGGGCCGGTCCAGTGGCTCGATGCCCGGCGGGTGGTCGTGGTCGAGTGGGGATCGCTCGGCCCGGCGATCCTGTGGCCGCAGTCGCAGGAGAACATCGCGCGGCTCGTGGACCGAGACTTCACGGGGACGCTCATCATCACCGGCTTCATCGCCTCGAACCGCCGCGGCGTCCAGACCACGCTCGGCCGCAACGGCAGCGATTTCTCGGCCTCGATCTTCGGGACGCTGCTCGAGGCCTCGGAGATCCAGATCTGGACGGACGTGGACGGAGTGCTGTCGGCCGATCCCCGCCGCGTGCCCGACGCGAAGGTGATCGACTCCCTCTCGTATCTCGAGGCCATGGAGCTCGCCTACTTCGGAGCCAAGGTCATCCATCCGCAGACCATGGCTCCGGCGGTCCGCCGGAGCATCCCGATCTGGATCCGCAACACGTTCGCTTCGGAGAAGCCCGGCACGCTCATCTGCGAGCGGCCGGACTCGAAGCTCCCGGTGAAGGGCATCACGACCATCGAGCACATTGCGCTGATCAATCTCGAGGGGGCCGGCATGATCGGCGTTCCCGGTACGGCGCACCGGCTCTTCGGCGCGCTGCGCGAGGAGCAGATCTCCGTGATCCTCATCTCCCAGGGCAGCTCCGAGCACTCGATATGCTGTGCGGTGCCGAGCGCCGAGGCGGAGCGCGCGGTCGCGGTGGTGCACGCCGCCTTCGAGCGCGAGCTGAGGGAAGGACAGATCCAGAGCGTCGATGTGGATGCGGAGCTCGCCATCATGGCCGTCGTGGGGGACGGCATGGCCGGCATGCCGGGCGTCGCGGCCAAGGTCTTCAACGCCCTCGGCGGCGCTGGGGTCAACGTGCGCGCCATCGCGCAGGGGGCCTCGGAGCGCAATATCTCCGTCGTCGTCGCCGGCAAGGACGCCACGCGCGCGCTGCGCGCCGTCCACGCAGGGTACTATCTGTCACCGCATACGCTGTCGATCGGCGTGATCGGCCCGGGCACCGTCGGGCGGGTGCTGCTCGACCAGCTCGCGTCCCAGAGCGCGCGGCTGCGCCGCGAGTTTCAGCTGGATCTCAGGGTCCGGGGCATCCTCTCCACGCGGCGCATGCTGCTCTCGCAGTCCGCGGTCGACCTCTCCGGGTGGCGGCAGGCTTTCGAGGCGAGCGAGGAGCCCGCCGACATCGCGCGCTTCGTCGAGCATGTGCGGGTGGATTACCTGCCGCACACGGTGCTCATCGACTGTACGGCTTCCGGGGACATCGCGCGCCACTACCGGGACTGGCTCGCGAGCGGCGTCCACATCGTGACGCCGAACAAGAAGGCGAACAGCGCGAGCTGGGAATTCTACCGCGGCCTGCAGGAGGCCCGGCGCTCGAGCCGCGCTCACTATCTCTACGAGGCGACGGTTGGCGCGGGCTTGCCCGTGATCCAGACGCTCCGCGATCTGCGCGAGACCGGAGACGAGGTCGTGAGCATCGAGGGGATCTTCTCCGGCACGCTCGCGTACCTCTTCAACGTCTACGACGGCCGGGTCGCCTTCTCCGACATCGTCCGGGACGCCAAGCAGCGCGGCTACACCGAGCCCGATCCTCGCGACGACCTGTCGGGCACGGACGTCGCGCGCAAGCTCATCATTCTCGGGCGGGAGATCGGTCTCGCGCTCGAGCTCGCGGATGTGAGCATCGAGAGCCTAGTGCCGAGCGGGCTCGGTGACGGCTCGATCGAGGAGTTCATGAGCGGGCTGCCGCGCTACGACGCCGTGATGCTCGAGCGCCTGCGGGCCGCGCAGTCCCGCGGCAAGGTGCTGCGCTACGTCGGACGGCTCACGGCCGGCGGACAGGCGACCGTCGGCCTCGTGGAGCTCGATGCGAAGCATGCCTTCGCGAACATCGCGCTCACCGACAACGTCGTGCGCTTCGCGACGGGCCGCTACTGTGACAACCCGCTCATCGTCCAGGGGCCCGGCGCGGGCCCTGCCGTCACGGCGGGCGGGGTCTTCGCGGACTTGCTGCGCCTCGCCGCCTACCTCGGAGCGCGGCTGTGAGCGGAGCAGGTGCCGACCGGACCGCTGCGGACCGAGCGGGGTCTGTGCGAGCGGATCCCGCTGGAGCGGGCCCCGTGCGAGCGACGGCATTCGCGCCCGCGTCGGTCGGCAACGTCGCCATCGGCTTCGACATTCTCGGCTTCGCCGTCGATGCGCTCGGGGATCGCGTCACGGTCGCGCGCCGCCCGGAGCCGGGTGTCACGATCAGCGCGATCAGGGGGACCCCGATGGACCTGCCGCTCGAGCCCGAGCGCAACACGGCGGGCCGCGCGCTGCTCGCGATGGCCACCGCGCTCTCGCTCGACTTCGGCCTCGACATGCAGATCGAGAAGGGCATTCCGCTCGGCTCGGGCCTCGGCGGCTCGGCGGCCTCGGCGGTCGGGGCAGTCGTCGCGGCCAACGCGCTGCTGCGGGAGCCGCGCTCGAAGCTCGAGCTGCTGAAATTCGCGATGGAGGGGGAGGCGGTCGCCAGCGGCTCGCTGCATGTCGACAACATCGCGCCCTCGATGTTCGGCGGCCTCGTGCTGACGGTCGGCATCGACCATCCGCGGGTGAAGCAGATCCCGGTTCCGCCCTCGGTGCGCGCCATCATCGCGCACCCGCACATGTTCCTCTCCACGAAGCAAGCGCGCGCGATCTTGAGGCGCAGCGTCGAGCTGTCGGACTTCGTGTGGCAGACGGCCAATCTCGCCGGGTTCATCTCCGGCTGCTACACGGACGATCTCGACATGATCCGTGCCTCCTTCGAGGACGTAGTGATCGAGCCGCAGCGCCAGGCGCTCATTCCGGGATTTGCCGACGTGAGGCAGGCGGCGATGGATGCCGGCGCACTCGGCTGTTCCATCTCCGGAGCGGGTCCGGCGATGTTTGCCTGGGCGCTCGAGTCGCACGCGGAAGGCGTGCGGGCGGCCATGCAGCGCGAGTTCGCGCGCCACGGCGTGAAGATCGATGACTGGATCGTCGAGTTCGGCTCGCCCGGCGCGCGCGTGGTCGCGAGCGAATGAGCGCCATGAGGTTCGTGAGCACACGCGATCCCACGCTGTCGGCGGGGCTCGCGGAGGCGCTCGAGCAGGGGCTGGCGCCGGACGGCGGCCTCTATGTCCCGAGCGAGTGGCCGGCGCTCTCGCCCCACAAGCTCGCGGGTGTGGCGCTCTACGCGCAGCATCGGCAGCAGGCCCGTGCGGCGGCGGAGGGCGATGCGCCCGAGGGCCTGGGGACCTGGACCTCGGCGCCCGTTCTGTCGGGCCTCGCCGCCTCGATCCTCCGGCCCTTCGCCGAGGGCAGCCGGCTCGCGCCGCAGCTCGCAGCGATCGCCGCGGAGGCGTTCAGCTTCGATGCGCCGCTCGTGCCGCTCGATCCAGCAGGCCGCTCGAGCGTGCTCGAGCTCTTCCACGGCCCGACGGCGGCGTTCAAGGATTTCGGCGCCCGCTTCCTCGCGGCGAGCCTCGCAAGGCTGCGGGCTGCGGGCGAGCGGACGCTCACCATTCTCGTCGCAACCTCGGGGGATACGGGCGGTGCGGTCGCCGCCGCCTTTCACGAGCGTCCGGGCATCGAGGTCGTCGTGCTCTTCCCCAAGGGGCTCGTGACGCCCACGCAGGAGCGGCAGCTCACCTGCTGGGGCGGCAACGTCCGGTCGTTCGCCGTCCGGGGCACCTTCGACGACTGCCAGCGGATGGTCAAGGAAGCCTTTCTCGATCGTGAGCTGCGGGAGAGGCGCGCGCTCTCCTCGGCGAACAGCATCAATCTCGGCCGATTGCTGCCGCAGGCGGTGTACTACGCCGCTGCGAGCCTCGCGATCTGGCGGGCTCATGGCGAGCCCGCCTCGTTCGTGATCCCGGCCGGCAATCTCGGAAACTCCCTCGCCTGCATCTGGGCGCGCAAGCTCGGGCTGCCGATCGCGGACATCGTGCTCGCGCACAATGCCAACCGCGCCGTGCCGGATTTTCTGCGAACCGGCGCATGGCGGCC
>JASHYG010000043.1 GCA_030043215.1 Gammaproteobacteria bacterium | reverse complement strand
GTCTCAATATCGGTCCCAGGACGGGAGCCGCTCATCGAGCGGCGCGGGCCGCAGACGCTGTTTGAGGCGGATCGCCACGGGCGCCGCAGAGCCGCTCACGTCGACCTCGAGGGTCGGAGCTGCGGCACCGTCGAGCCGCGGATGCCACACCTCGATGCGATAGCGGCCGGGAGGCACCGCGCTCGCGGACCAGACTCCCGCGGTATTCGTGCGGCCGTAGAAGGAGGCGTCGGTCACGACGATGTAGGCGAGCATGAAATCGTGGATGTTGCAGCCGAGCGTGACGAGGCCGACCTTGTCGAAGTGCTCGGGCGGATAGGGCTTGCCCCGGTAGAGGGGCAGCTGGAAGCGATGGGCCGGGGAGAACGAGTAGACCTCGTGGCGGACCGTGTCCGAGTTCGGGAACGAGACGGTCGAGCCGACCGGAATGACGAGCAGGTCCGGGGTGAACGCCTGGTCCACCTGGTCCATGACGGCATGCACCGGAGCGCTCCGCTTCGCCGCGCCGTCGAGGGAGTGGGCCGTGATCACTGCGCCCGGCAGCGGCTCACCGCCCCTCTGGAGCACGGTGATGGTGAGGGAGGCGGCCTCGGCGGCCGGCAAGGAGAAGCCTGCGACGGTGCAGAGAAGGGCGAGCGCGAGCGTGAACAGGCGCACGCCACGCCGCAGACTCAGCCTGCCGGTCGCAGTGCCGCAGGCTTCTGTCATGGCCCCCCGCCACTCGCGTGCGCGGGATCTCACTCTGACACCTCCAACCTCGCCGCGGGCCGTCCGCGGCGCCTACCATCAGGAGGTCATTTGAACAGAACGTATGGGCAGCTTTCGCAACCGACTTCTCGCACTGATCATCGGTCTCGTCATCCTCACGCAAACTGTGACCCTGATCGCAGTGCTCGCCCGGACGGCGGGCGACGTGAAGGCACGCGCCGAGGAGCAGCTGCGCTCGGGCGGCTCGGTGGTCGAGGAGTTCGTTCACTCCCAGGCGACGCAGCTCTCGAGCGGAGTGGCGGTGCTCGCGGCGGACTTCGGGCTGCGCGAGGCGGTCGCGAGCGGCGACAGGGTGACGATCCTCTCGGCCGCGCGTAACCACGCCGCGCGGATCGGCGCCGACCTCGTGCTGCTCATGAGCGCCTCGGGACAGGTCCTCGCCTCGAGCGCTCCGCTCGCCTCGAGCGAGAGCGTCCTGCTGCGCCAGCTCATCGCCGGGGCCTCGGGCGCGCCCGATGAGGCGCACTTCATCGTGCTCGCGGGACGCTGCTACCAGCTGTTCCTCGCTCCGGTGCGCGCACCGAACGTGATCGGCTGGGCGGCAATGGGATTCAAGGTCGACGACGGCCTCGCCAAGCGCATCGGCGACGTCGTGGGCGTCAACGTGACGCTCCTCGTGCAGGGTGACGACGGCGTGCTCATCGCGGCCTCGACGCTTCCCGCCGTCGAGCGTGCCCTTCTCATCACGAATCGCAAGGTTGAAGTGATGACGGATGCGCCGTCCATCGAGACGGTGGGCCACATCCGGTATTTGAGCTTTGCGCGCCGGCTCGATGCCAGGAGCCCCGTGGTCGTTCTGCTGCAAAAGCCGATGACCGACGTGCTCGCGCCCTACGACGAGGTGCGCGACGCGCTGTTCCTCATCGGCGGCATCGCGCTCCTCCTCGCCGCCGCCGTCGGCCTGCTCCTCGGCCGCGGCGCGACGCGCCCGCTCGGCGACCTCGTGAGCGCGGCGCGGCGCATCCAGGGCGGCACGTACGACACCGCGGTGAAGCCGAGCGGAGGCGAGGAGTTTCGCGCCCTCGCCGAGACCCTGAACGCGATGCAGCAGGACATCGCCGAGCGCGAGCTGCGCATCACTCACGCCGCCTATCACGACCCGCTCACGGGCCTGCCGAACCGCGCGTACGCCGAGCGGCATCTCGACCAGCTGCTGCGCGAGACGCCGCAGACTCCCTCCGCGGTCATCGTCGTCGACGTGCGCAACGTACGCGAGATCAACACCTCCCTCGGCCATCACGTCGGCGATGAGGCGCTGCGCGAGGCCGCGCGCCGGCTGCGCCAGAACTCGGGGTCGGGCGACCTGGTCGCGCGGCTCGCCGCCAACCAGTTCCTCATCGTCGCGCGCCACTGCTCCAGCGGGCGAGCGCTCCTCCTCGCCGAGCAGCTCGCGGGCGTCATCCGCGCCGGCTTTCACGTCTCCTCCCTGAGCCTCGAGCTGCACGTCGCGGCGGGAGTGTGCTCGGCTCCGGAGCACGGCACAACGTCGAGCGAGCTGCTGCGCCGCGCGCAGATCGCGCTGGAGGACTGCGAGGAGGCACGCGGCCGCGTCGCGCTCTACCGGCCCGGGCGCGACACGGAGCACCGGCGCCGGCTCGCGCTCGCCGCCGACCTGCGCCGGGCCGTCGAGCAATCCGAGCTCGCGCTCGTCTATCAGCCGAAGGTGTCCGTCGCGACACGCACGGTATCGAGCTTCGAGGCGCTCGTGCGCTGGAGCCATCCGCAGCTCGGCGCCATCTCGCCCGGGGAGTTCGTGCCGATCGCCGAGCGCACCGGCAGCTCCCGGCGCCTGACGAGCTGGGTGCTCGGCGCCGCCATCCGGCAGATGGCCGAGTGGCGCAAGGGCGGCCTCGACGTCGAGATCGCCGTCAATCTCTCGGCCCCCGACATCCTCGATGCGTCGCTCGCCGACGAGATCCTGGGCGCGCTCAAGCGCCACGGCGTCGAGCCGACGCGTCTCGCGCTCGAGATCACCGAGAGCGCCGCGATGCGTGATGCCCCCCTCGCAGCCCGCAACATGCAGCTGCTGCGGATCGCCGGCATCCGCTTCGCGATCGACGACTTCGGCACCGGCTACTCCTCGCTCTCGCAGCTCTCGCGGCTGCCGGTCGATGAGCTCAAGATCGACCGCTCGTTCATCGTGCACGCGCACGAGCGGCGCGACGATGCGACGATCGTGCGCTCGACGATCGAGCTCGCGCACAGCATGGGGCTCAAAGTGGTGGCCGAGGGCATCGAGACCGCGCAGGGCTGGAACCTGCTCCGCCGCCTCGGGTGCGATTTCGCCCAGGGCTATCTCATCAGCAAGCCGCTCAACCCCGAGGAGGCCGCCGCGTTCATGCGGCGCGCGAACCAGGTCCTGCCCGCTTCGGACTCGACGGTCGCCCAGATCCGCGCGCTCTCGGAGCTCGCCGAGAAGTCGGGCGCGGCGTGACGCGCTGCGCGTGACGCGCGGCGTGAGGCTCGGCGCGCGGCCTACCGGTACCGCGCGAGAATCTTCTCGAGCGCCTGCGCCCCGGGGGACAGCTTCTCGTACGGCATCCTGTTGAGGGGCTCGTCCGGCGTTTGATTGATGTCGTGGAAGTCGCGCTGCTCGGGCTCCACGTACAGCAGACCGGTCAAGTACTCGCCGGCCTTCATCCGCTCCTGGATCGCCGTGGCCGCGGCTGCGCGGTCCGTCGGGTCGTAGCTCGCGTCGAGCTTGCGCAGCACGATCCGGCTGCCGTCGTGCATGACGACGGGCAGCGCCTCCCCGGCGGAGTACTGCGCGGTGATCTCGCGCTCGAGCGGAATGAAGTCCACGCTCACCGCGGGCTCGTAATGCTCGCGCGTGTACAGGTAGCTCTTGGTCGAGCCCTCGTGGTCGTTGAACGTGACGCACGGGGAGAGCACGTCGATGAGCGCGAAGCCCTTGTGGCGTATGCCCGCCTGCAGGAGCGGCACGAGCTGCTCCTTGTCGCCGGAGAAGCTGCGAGCGACGAAGGACGCGCCGAGCGACATCGCGAGCAGGATCGGATCGACGGGCGGCTGGAAATTGACCTCGCCCCGCTTCGCCTTGGTCCCCACGTCCGCCGAGGC
>JASHYG010000042.1 GCA_030043215.1 Gammaproteobacteria bacterium | reverse complement strand
CTACCGGCTGGTCCGCGACTCGGACGAGCCCATCGCGCTCGAGGCCCAGATCAATCTCCGCACCCGCAAGCCGCTCTACATGAGGCTGGAACGCCGCTAATGCTCAGTGCCGCAACGCTCCCCGAGCTCCTCGAGGCCAACCGCAAATTCCCGCGCCACGTCACCTATCTCGAGGGAGAGAGCGGCGAGCGCGCGGTCGCGTACGCCGAGCTGTCCGAGCGCGCCCTCGGGATCCTGCACCATCTGCAGCGTCTCGGGGCGAAACGCGGGGACAAGCTCATTCTGCTCCTCAACGACAACGAGCAGTTCATCGACGCCTTCTGGGCCGCGATCCTCGGCGGCATCGTGCCGGTGCCGGTCGCGGTCGGCATCAGCGACGAGCATCGCCGCAAGCTCCTGCGCATTGCGCGCAAGCTCGGCGCCCCCTTCCTCTACTCGGACCGGCGCTCGCTCGAGCGCATCGGCGCCTTCGCCGCGGCGGCCGGCGAGCGGACGGCGTTCGACGAGCTCGCGCGCCGAGCCTTCCTCGTCGATCAGCTCGACGACATCTCGCGCGCCGGTAAGCCCGCCCCCGCCGGGCCGGACGACGTCGCCTTCATCCAGTTCTCCTCCGGCTCGACGAGCGAGCCGAAGGGCATCGTGCTCACGCATCGCAACATCCTCGCGAACGCCCGCGGAGTGACCGAGGTGTGCGGCTTCACGGAGAACGACGTGAGCTTGTCGTGGATGCCGCTGACGCACGACATGGGGCTCATCGGCTTCTTCATCTACATGTTCGCGAGCCGCATCCACGTGCACCTGATGCCCACGGAGCTGTTCGTGCGCCGGCCCCTGCTCTGGCTCACGCTCGCCGCGCGCAAGCGCGCGACCATCCTCTGCTCGCCCAACTTCGGATACCGGCACTATCTCAAGGTGCTGGCAGACCGTCCGGTGGAGGGGCTCGATCTCTCGTCCGTCCGTCTCATCTTCAACGGCGCCGAGCCGATCTCCGCCGACCTGTGCAACGAGTTCCTCGAGCGCCTCGCTCCGGCGAGGCTCGAGCGCCGCTCGATGTTTCCCGTCTACGGGCTCGCGGAATCCTCGCTCGCCATGACCTTTCCCGAGCCCGGCGCCGCCTACCGCACGATTGCCCTGAACCGCCATCACCTTGGCGTGGGCGAGGCTGCGCAGCCCGCTGCCGCCGGCTCGCGCGATGCGGTGGAGCTCATCTCGGTGGGCCGCTCCATTCCGTACAGCCGCCTGCGCATCACGGGGAGCGACGACCGGCTCTCGCCGGACGGCATCGTCGGCAACATCGAGATCGCCGGGGACAACGTGACGAGAGGCTATTACGAGGACCCCGAGGCGACCGCAGCGGCGATCACCGCCGACGGCTGGCTGCGCACCGGGGACCTCGGAGTCATCGAGGGCGGCGAGCTCTTCATCACGGGCCGGGCGAAGGAGATCCTGTTCGTCAACGGACAGAATTACTACCCCCACGATCTGGAGAGCATCGCGCAGCAGGCGGAAGGGCTCGATCTCGGCAAGGTGGCGGTCGGCGGCGCGCGTCCGCCCGGAGCGCAAACCGATCAGCTGATCGTGTTCGTCCTGCACCGAGCGGGACCGGAGGAGTTCCTGCCCGTCGCGGCCGAGGTGACCCGCCTCATCAACGAGCACACCGGGCTCGAGGTGTCCGAGGTCGTTCCAGTCAAGCGCATCCCCAAGACGACGAGCGGCAAGATCCAGCGTCACCTGCTCGAGCGAAGCTACGAGGAAGGGGAGTTCGCGGCCGAGCTCGCCGCGCTCGCCGCGCTGCGCGAGGCGCGGCGCGGGCCGGTGAGCGCCTCGCGCACGCAGATCGAGGAGAAGCTGCGGACGATCTGCGATGCCGCGCTAGAGGGCAAGAAGCTCGGCATCCACGACAATCTCTTCGAGATCGGCGCGAGCTCCCTGAAGCTGATCGAGATCCACGAGCAGATCGACCGCGAGTATCCGGGGGCGATCGATCTCACCGAGCTGTTCGAGTTCCCGACGATCGCCGAGCTCGCGAGCCACCTCGAGCGCAAGCTCGCCTCGCCCGCTCCGGCCTGAGAGCCCCGCTGCGCTCCAGGGCTGCGGAGATCGCGCGCTTCAGCGCTTTGCGGCGGCTGCACGCCGCTCCAATTCCTCGGACGAGATATCCTCGATATGCGTGGCGAGCCACCACTGGTTCCCCCACGCGTCCTCCAAGCCCGAGCTCCGATCGCCGTACCATTCGTCCGTCGGCGCGCGCAGAGACTTCGCGGCACCCGGCGCCGACATGGCGCGACGGTAAGCCGCATCGACGTCCGGAACGTACATGTAGGTGGTATTGGGGCGCGAGGCCGCACTCTGCCCGACCATCAGCACGCAATCGCCGATTCTGGCTTCGGCTTGGCGAATGGCCCCATTGGGGCCGCGTATCGCCTCGCCCGGCACTGCCCCGAACGCCGCCTTGACGAACTCGAGCAGGGCCGCCGCGTCGGAGACCGCAAAGTAGGGGATCAGCGTCTGATACGCGGCAGGAACCGCTTCGACGGCAGCTGTCATTGGCGTCTACCTCCAGTCACCATCAGACACGAGCCGGCGCGAAATGAATTGGAAAAAACGGACCCCGACCCAGGCGGCTCCTACCCAGGCAGCGGGACGTGGTTGCGGTGCTCGCTCTTGAGCTGGAAGTAAGCCGCTGGCGTGAAGCCCGAGAACGAGCGGAAATCGTGAATGAAGTGCGCCTGATCCCAGTACCCGCACGCCGCGGCAATGTCCGCCCAATCGACCTCGCTCAGCGCATGGACGGTCCTCACGACCGACTGGAAACGCTGCACTCGCGCAAAGAGCTTGGGGGCCATGCCCACCTCGCTGCGGAAGCGGTCGAGAAATCGGCGCTGGGACAGGCTCACCGCGTCCGTCACCGCGGCAATGCGAGGCGCGGGCGGGGGCCTCGACAGCTCCCGCAACGCGAAGGCCACCGCCGGGTGCCGCTCGAGCGTACGGGCTCGGGCGAGCAGCGTGCGCTCCAGCACGTCGAACTTCGCATTCGGCGTGGGAGCGGCGAGGACTTGCTCGACGAGCAGCGGCGCAGCGGCGCCCCAGAGCGCGTCGAGACCGACGCGCACGTTGTGCAGCTCACCGGCCGGTACATCGAAGAAAGAGAATCCCCCTCCGGCCCGGAAGTGCACTCCCAAGACGGCGACCTCGTCGGACGTGTCGAGCACGAAGGGCTCCGAATGCGGTCCCGCGACCGTCGTCGCTCGGGACGAGGCGGCGCTGCCGCGCAGGTCGATCACCAGCTCCATCGTCGCCATCGGCAGCAGCCGCTCTCGCGCGTGCGGCACCACGTAGCCCTCATACAGCCACAGCAGCTCGACGAACTCTCCGAGCACGCCGCGGGGAACCCGGTAATGCCGCCTCGCGGGAATGCTCACGCCCGCACCTCGGAGCGTGCGCTCAGGCCCTCGCATAGAGCGACCTCCTCAGCTTCCAACGCTTGTGCGACCACGGCCAATCGGCTGGCCCGGCGTGGATCTGCGCC
>JASHYG010000455.1 GCA_030043215.1 Gammaproteobacteria bacterium | reverse complement strand
TGAATTCGAATGGTTCGAGATTGCCTGGACGAAGCGCGAGGGGTTTGCGGCCAACGGCAGCTTTGGATAAACCTCAGCAATCGGACCGATTGGCCCCGGCCGCTATGCAGAGCTCTGCATAGCGGCCGGAAACTGCCGGTCAGTCACAAGAAATTGCCGCCGCAAAACGGTTAGTGCCTAACACGCGACACTGGCGGGGTCGGTGTGGCAGCCGCAGTCTCGCCTATGCAGCCTCTGATGGCCTTCATCAGTTTCTGAGCTCGTTTCATTCCATGCATCATACTCACTCGCTTCTCGCCAGGGTCAAATCCATACGGGCCCTCCCACTCAGAGTTAACTAATACCTCATCATTAAACATGAACGCGATCCAACGTCCCGAATGGTTGGTGGTGGCGTCATGTAACCTTTGATCTGCCGCAGGGGTGAGCTTGATCAGAAGATCCGCGTCGTCATCATTATCACCTGCCGATTCACGTACCAATCTGATCTCGGCTATGTCGCTCGTCGTAGTAATCGGCACTCGCCGCACAAAAAGCGTCTGATTCTTGCCGACCTTGACGGCGCGGGTTGCCGACGAAGCGTGCGGCTCAACGATGGTGAACCCGACTTGGGGGCAAGCTGCGTTAGCCACCGCGGCACTGGAGAGCAGTGCGAGCCCCGAAATCACCGTCCAAGCGATGACTAAGAATATCGATAACTTGACCATTGCACGCTCCGGCACCTAATTGAGTCTCGTGGCTTAAGCACGTGTGCCGGCTATTTCCCCTTCCCGAATCCGGACTGTCACGACGGCCGCTCGGGATCGGGGGCGTCAGCGGCGGGCAGATTGCGACCGAACTACGGCAGCCGAGCAAGGTATACGGCGCAGACAAGCGCTGCCGCCGCATCGACATCATAAGGGCCGTAGTCAGATCGCAGGAGCTGGCGCATATCATTCCGGAAGCCGCGGTCTTCGAGGTGACGGGACAGGCGTTGCTCTGCTTCTTCCCGACCCATCCGTGTGCCCTCGTTATCGAGGTACCAGTTGAAGGCCTCAATCGTCCGCGCACCATCGATCTTGTGGGCCGGGGTGGCGCGGGGACCGAAGTTCGCTGCGTGATATAGGTCGAAAAGGTCCCGACCCTGCGTACGCTGCATCAGCGCCCTCATTTTCGTGCCCAGCATCTCGTGGATGTCGTAGGAACGTGCCGAGCACCCCGTGAGATCACCATCCTCGTCAAGAAACGCGATCTGTACCTCTGTGAACGGGAACAGCGAGCGCTGCTCGTTCAGGTTCACCTCGACTTTGACCGTCATTGGGTAACGCAGCCCGAGGGGCACATACTTGTGAACGGTCCGCAGGATCTTGGAGGGTTTCCACGCGTTGCGAACGGCGAGCGAGGCATCGGCGATTACGGAATCGGACGGTTCACCGAGCACGGGAGCAAGTGCTTCGCGTAACCGAGCATCGAGAGTGTTCCTGTCCACGGACTTGATGAGCACCAAGTCGAGGTCCTCGGAGTAGCGCACCGCGGGAGCAAGGTGCCCTTTGTGGAGCACTGTCCCGCCGCGAAGGGCGAGATGTTCGGCGAGGATATCGTCCGAGAAGATCGCCGCCACGGCGCGCGAGAGTCGCAAGTCCTGTTCGATCTTGCTCCGTTTATCCCACGGCGCGTGAGCCTGCCAGGCGGTGAGGTGCGATTGTTGGATCACGTATTCGATTCTCCAAGTCGCTCGGGTAGGAGTACTCGAAATTGCGCATTCTCGCGGTTGTGATTCGTCCGCCCGGGCGCCAAGGTCACGGGACGCAGCGTCCGGCCTTTTAGGAATGCGGCCACGGTCTCTGTGAGCTCGGAGCCTTGTCTCGAAAGAAGCGCGCCGAGTCGCTGTGCATTGGGCACATCGTCAGCGGCAATCAATGCCGTTGCGAGCCCGTCTGGGTGCGCGTACGCGCTGAGTCCTCCGATCAACTCGGCAACGCGAGTTACTCCGCCGGCAAGTTCCTGGCGCCGTAAAAGATCGAGCATCGTCAGCTCCGGGGTCGAGATGAGATAACGTCCTTCCGGGGTTTCGTGCCATCGAGTCGGCATGGCCGAGATGCGGGTGCGGGTGTGAAAAGTCAGGCGCTGGCGGCCGACCGCCATCGGCCGTCGCTGCTTCGGCACCATCACCTGGATGACCGACGGCGCGTAGGGGGCGATTCCGTACGCCTCGGCCGCAGAGAGGAGTCCGATGTAATAGGGGACCTTGAGTGCGGAGGCGAGGAACCGGTGCAGCCATGTCTCGGGAGGAGGAGCGCCACTCTGCGCGTGCATCAGAGGGACGATCACCCACTGCCCGGCGCCACGTGCAATGCGGACGATGCGCCCCCGTCGCTGCTGCCGGTGCAAGGCCTGCCGCAGCGCTTCCGGGGAGGTCTCCGGAAAGGAGGCGGCGATTTGCTCGCTCGTGAGCATCAGCCGGCCGGAGCGCTCGGCGTCATCGAAGAGGAGGGAGAGACGAGACTTCATCCGACACGGCCAGTATGCGGAGTGTATCATCTACTGTCTCATAAAGCATGGTTATTGATGGCCGCTATGATCGGCGCCCCGCGGTCCATCGGCCGCATTCTTGGCAGCGGTTGTCGGGGCCCGCGTCGACCCGCGGGCTATCAGAAGTGCACGGATCGATGGCGAGGACAGTCTCCGCCGGATCGAGCGGGAGTTGCGTTCGGACTATGAAGCGCGCCGGCGTGGCGGCTCGGGCTCGGGCTCGAGGGACACGCGACAGCAGGTGCAGGCATTTGCCGTACATTGCCTCGTAACGCCCCACGCACCGCGAAATTCCGCACCTGGGTCGCACTTGGATGTCTCCGTCGACCCAAGGCTCTGATCCAGCAGGAACCCTCTATGGGTTCGATTCCCATCACCCGCTCCAGTCCGCGCCTGGCCGCTATGCAGAGCTCTGCATAGCGGCGATAACCGGCCGATCACCCCGCTGAATAGGCTTCCCCAGAGCCATTCGACCCCGAGGGTCCGGGGCGCATAGACTCTGCGATAGACATCCCAAAAATGGCCCGGTCGCGACGATGAGATCATCCGGGTCGTAAGAAAGCGGAGTGATTCTTGTCGGGGATTTTCATCAGCTACCGCCGCAGCGACAGCCCGGACGCCACGGGGCGTATCTACGATCGCCTCGTCGCCGAGTTCGGCAAGGCGCAGGTGTTCAAGGATGTGGATTCGATTCCGCTGGGGCGGGATTTTCGCGGGCATCTGAACGATATCGTCGGCAACTGCGGGGTGATGCTCGCCATCGTCGGTCCGCACTGGACGGAGGCGCGCAACCCCGCGGGGCAGCGGCGCCTCGCGGATCCGGATGACTTCGTGCGGATCGAGCTGGAGACCGCGCTCGCCCGCGACATCCCCGTAGTGCCGGT
>JASHYG010000454.1 GCA_030043215.1 Gammaproteobacteria bacterium | reverse complement strand
ATCGTGTTGCCGAGGTTCTTGGACCACGCGGTGACGGACCACACGTCTCCTTCGAGCCCGAGACGCAGGTTCACCAGCGAGACGGGATTGCGCGAGGTGACGTTGTAGGGGTCCCACCACGTCCGTCCGATCTCTTGGTAATCGAGACGCACCGTGCCGGTGAGCCCTGCTCCGAGCGGCTCGCGGTACTCCGCACCTGCATCGACCGTGTTTCTCGAGACGAGCGGCGCCTCGTTGCCGAGCACCGTCGGATCGGCCATGGCCGTGATCCGGCTGTTCGTGAAGCCGGCGCCCAGATAGAGGTTCAACTGGTCGGTCGCCTTCGCCGCGAGGTCGAACTCCCCGCCCTCGTACGTGGCGTTCAGGTTGCCGAGGTTTTGCGTCGAGTCCGCAGGCAGGTAGACGAAGAAGTAGCCGTTCTGCGAGTGGGTGTGATAGAGGCTCACATCGGCCGTCAGCCGGTCATCGAACAGCTCGCTCTTGGCCCCGACTTCGAGGGTGTCCGCGATCTCGGCGTTGAAGAGATCGTTCACGCCCAGCACGCCGTTCTCGCGCGCGACGGTCCCCACCCCCGTCTGATTGAAGCCGCCGCTGCGGAATCCGCGGCTCCATCCGCCATAGAGCATCAGATTGTCGAGGGGCTTGTAGCGGATGGTTCCCTTCGGCTGCGCCGCCGACCAGGTATGGTCGCGAACCTCCCCGAAATAGGCGGTCGAGGTCGGGAGGAAGGCGGTCGGCGTCTCGGTCGTGTTCTGCCGCGCGTCCTCATCGTAGCGCAGCGCGGCATCGAGCTCCCAGTGAGAGGTGATCTCGTAGGTCGCATCGCCGAACACGGCCCAGGCATTGTTGTCCTGCGCGTCGGCGAGGAAGGTATAGCTCGGGTCGTCGCCGCCGTATCGCGGGGCGTAATACACCGGCTCGACACCATCGCCCATGTCGATCATGTTGCCGGTGGAGATGAAGCGGTTCGTGTGCACGTAGTAGGCGCCCGCGATCCACTTGAACCCTCCGAGCGACAGGGAAGTGAATCGCAGCTCCTCGCTCGTCGCCCTCGAGTACACGTACTGGCTTTGATTGAGGTCGAATCCGAGCAGCGCCAGGTAGACGGACGTCGCGATCGGCCGGAAGTCGTAGGCACTGCCGTCGTCCGTCTCTTCCGTCTTGTCGTAGTCCGTGACCGACGTGATCGTGCCGTGGCCGGTGTCGTAGTCGAGCTTGAGCGCCGTATTGAAGAGGTTGCGGTTGTCCGCGCCCTCATCGTCGGCTTGAATGGGGCTCGTCGTGTTGTTCGCATCCCCCGGAGTCGTGAAATCGCTGAACGGTTCTGCCGGGTCGTCGCGTGGAATGACGAAGTAGTACGCCGTCGTCTCCTCCCGGTCGAGGTAAATCCTTAAGTCCGCGGTGAGGCCGTCGCCCGGAGTCCAGAGCAGGCGCATCCGGCCGGAATAGTCGCGGTCCGGATCGGCTTTCTGATCGAGGTAGACGTTCTGCAGGTAACCGTTCGTGTTGTAGAAATTGAACGACGCCCGGTACGCCAGCGTCCCGGCCGAATCGAGCGGGCCGGTCAAGGCGAGCTGGGCCCGCTCGGACGGTCCGTTGCCCACGCCGACGCGCGTGGTCGCCTCGAACTGATCGCTCGGCGGCGCCGTGGTGATGATGATCGCGCCGCCGATCGCGTCACGCCCGTAGAGCGCGCCCTGAGGTCCCTTCAGCACCTCGATCTGCTGGATGTCGTAGAGCTCCTGATCGAACTCGTAAGGGTTGGTCTCCAGCACTCCGTCGACGAGCACCGCAACGGAGGGCTCGCTGTTGCGCGCCTGGGAGATGCCGCGGATGGTGATGAACGAGTTGCCGACGTTCTGCGTCTCCACCAGCGTCATGTTGGGGACCATGGCGATGTAGTCGCGCGGGTCGGTGATGCCGGCCGACTGGATCTCCTGCGGCGTGAACACGCTGAGTGCGATCGGCACGTCCTGGGAGGCCTCCGCGCGCTTGCGGGCCGTGACCACGACCTCCTGCAACTGGTCGCTCGATTGCGATTGGGATTGAGATTGAGACTGGGAGGGCGCCGGGGGTTGCGGGGCCTGCGACCACGCCGGAAGCGCGACGAGCGCCGCCCCGACGAAGGCCACCACAGAGACCGACCTCATCACTCGCACGATGATCATATCGTCCCCCCTCATCTTCGCATCGACCCGCATCGCCGTGCGGTTGGTCCAAAATGTTGCGACCGATCGCCGGCGCGTGCCTGAGCAGCGCCGGTCTCTCTCTCGTGCGTCGGACCCGATCTGCACCGCCAGGCGATCTCCCCCTCACGCCCCGCGCATCCGGATTTCGAACAATTCGATATAATTATTTACACAGCTATCGTGAACCCCTCGCCGGGCCCCCGTCAAGCCATAACGGGCAGCCCGCCCCGCCGTCCAGTCACGCGTTCGGAGCGGCGGTCTGCGGTGGGCGCTCGAGCTTCTCACGCGGCGTCTCGGCGAACATCTTCCTGGCCGCCGGGCGCTCGTTGATGCGCTCGATCCAGTCGATCAAGCGCGGCGTGTCCTGCGGGTTCACCAGGCTCGCAAAGCCCTTCTCCATCCCATTGGCGATCGCGAAATTGCAGATGTCCGCCAAGGTGTAGTCCGGGCCCGCGAGCCACGGACTTTCGGTGAGCCGCGCCTCCAGCTTCTTCACGGAGTAGGCGATCTTGCGCATCTCCTCCTCGAGCAGCTCCTTGGGGAAGCCCGCGCGCGCGCGGCGCCATTTCACCTGCTGCTCGTGGAGCGGTATCCGCTTCACATAGGCCTCGAACTCCTCGTCCGTGTACTGGCGCGCCATGCGGCTCACCATGCGCTCCCAGCCGATCGTCGAGACGCACCAGCAGAAGTACTCATCGACCCACTTGGTCCAGATCCGCATCTGCGCGCGGCGATAGGGATCCTCGGGCCGCAGCCTCGGAGCATCGGTAAAGACATCCTCCAGGTACTCGCAGATCACCGTGGATTCCGTGACGATCTTGCCGTCGTGATCCAGCGCCGGCACCTGGCCGTTGGGGTTGATCTTCTTGAACCAGTCCTCGTGGTGCTCGAAGGCCGCCGGATTCAGCTGCCGGCGGGTGAACGGCAGCCCCTTCTCGTGGAGCGCCAGCAGCGGCTTGAGCGAATTGGCTCCGGGGCCGAAGCAATAGAGAGTGAGCATGGGGCAGCGTCTCCTCGAGCGATCTTGAGATGCGGGCGGGCATTGAGGCGGAGCCTCGAGATCCCCGGCGCCGCCAATCCGCCGGATTCTGGAGCACCGGTCCACCGCCGGCAAGCGCCGGCCCGCTCCTGATCGAGTCCCGGTCCGGGCTCCACCCTGTCAGAACTTGCAGGGCGGCCCTCGCCCGAGGGGTGTGACACTCGTCCACTCCCCGGCGAGGCTTGCGGAGAGCGCGATGATCACGGTCGGCGGGCGGCACGAACTGGCTCCACACCTCGTGAGCTCGATGCACGAGTTCCGACACGAGATCTTCGTGGGTCGCCTCGGATGGTCGCTGCCGCTGCTCGATGGGGTGGAGCGCGATCAATACGACAACGAGCAGGCCGTTTACTTCGTGGACCGCGACGCAGGCGGGAACATCACCGCATGCGCGCGGCTGCTGCCGACCACGACGTCGTACATGCTTCCCGACCTGTTCACCGAGCTGCTCGGCGGCCGGCGGCCGCCGCGGGATCCGGCGGTCTGGGAGCTGAGCCGCTTTGCAGCGAGCGTCCGCAAGAGCCGTGAGGGGCGCATCCTCTCGCTCTCGCAGCCGACCCTGGATCTGCTCGAGGCGGTCTGCGAGTTCGCCCGGCAGCATGCAGCGAAGCGCCTCCTTCTCGTCACCTCCATTGCGAGCGAGCGGCTGCTGCTGCGGGCCGGCTTCGATGTGCACCGGTTGGCCGCGCCCATGGAGATGCCGGAAGGTCTCTGTGTCGCTCTCTACATCGAGGTTCCCGCGGACGCCCCGGCCGTCAAGAGAGCAGATTCAACGCCATCGCGCGCACCACTGCCTGGGTCTTGTTTGTCGCACCCAGCTTCTGGATGACGTTGTTCATGTGGAAGACGGCAGTGCGCTCCGCGATGCCGAGGATCCGGCTGGTCTCCCAGGCGGTCTTTCCGTCCGCGGTCCACCTGAGGCATTCGCGCTCGCGCGGTGTGAGACGCACGTGAGCTCGCGGCAGCAGGCTCGGCAGATTGATCCGCGCGACGGCGTGATGCAGCAAGCTCGCGAACACCTGCGCCCGGCCGATCAGGGCGGCGAGATCCTGGGCCGGCAGGTCGAGCTTACGGTCGCGAGAGAGACTGAAGATCCCGGTCACGCCGGGCTGCTCATGCACGGCGAAGCTCAGCCCGGACTGCAGGCCGAACGCCTGCGCCTCCTCCCAGAATCCCTGCGTCGCCTCACCGTGAAACGCTCGCTCGTCCCAGATCGCCGGCAGGGTGCTGCGGTCGCAGTGCCTCACGATCGGATCGACCTTGAAATAGCCATGCGAGACGTAACGCTCGCCCCAGGCTCGAGGGTAACCGTTCAGGGCGAAGTGCTGCGGGGTCAGCGACGGACCAGTGATCCTGAGCGCGTAGGCGAATCTCTCGAAGCCCAGCTGCCTCGAGAACCTCTCCATCTCGCGGTGCAACGCCGGAGTCGTTCTCGCGCGCTGCATCGCCTCGAACGAGTCGCACAGCAGACTCACCGACACGTGACCCCCCGTTGGTGCCAGTCAGAACCGACAGCTCGACCGCCCGATACTATATGCCCGCGTGCAGAGCCGGTAGAGGGAGCCGAGAAGTCCGCCAGTGCGGCGGCGGACGGGGCCTCAGCCGTTTCCTCGACCCGCGACGAGGTCCTGAACGGCCGTCTCGCGCCATGGGACGCTCTCGAGCCAGCGGGCGAGGCGCATCCGGCAGAGCAGCGAAGAGTCCACGGAGCCGTCCGGCGCGACGAGCTGGATATTGGTTCGAATCTCAGCCGGGCTGAGCAAGAAGATCTCCCCGCGGCAGCTCGCCCAGTCCCAGCCGAGCGACACTTGCGCGCCGGCCCAGCTGCCGACCCATTCGGTATACCCGGTGGTCACCTCGGCCGCGAGGCCGAGCAGGCGCTGTGGCACGGCGATCGAGGAGTCGAGCCGCGAGGTGAGATGCCGCAGATGCAGCCTCGGGAGATCGGTCTCCGCGACTCGCACGTGGCCATCGACCCTGACTTCTGCGGAGCCCATGAGCGCTGGACTTCCCCGGCGATCGAACCGCCCGATCATAGTCCAATTCCGGCGCGCGACGCTCCGCTGCCATGACATCGGAAGGAGCTGCCCCCTGCCTTGCTCCTGCGCCGGAGCGGCCGGCCGCAGCGCCGGCTCCCCCGAGGCGAGCCTACCCGGCCCCCGCGCCACTGCCGACACAGGCGGGCGCGCAGGGCATCCGTTTCGATTTCAACGACGGCTGCCGCGTGGCCTTGCCGCAAGGATCTTGGCATGTGCGGCTGCGCGACCTCGATACCGGCCATATCTTGCGGGAAGCTGACCTCGCCGCCGGGTGCATCCACAGCGCCGAGCGCTACTACCTGCGCTGCGGCATCGAGGTCTGGGTCGGCGGTGAGTTCGGTGCGCCGCTGTTCCGGCACGAGTATTCCGCCGCGGGCCGGGATGTGCTCGTGCAGTTTCCGGTCGGCCCTCTCGGCGATACGCTCGCGTGGTTCCCCTACGCCGTCAAATTCCAGGCGCAACACCACTGCCGGTTGAGCTGCGCGATGCCCGAGCGGATCATCCCGCTCTTTCGGGATACGTATCCGCACATCCGCTTCCTTACGCACGAGCAGGTCGAGCCATCGCAGTACTACGCGACCTACCGTATCGGTCTGCTCTTCGACGACCCAGAGCGCATCCACCAGCCCCGTGATTTTCGCTTGGTGGGCCCGCTCCGCACCGCGAGCGACATCCTGGGGGTGGACCCGACCGAGGTGCCGCCACGCATCGCGGCTCTCGACGAGCGCCGGCCGCTCATCGAGCCCTACGTGTGCGTCGCCGGGGGGAGCAGTTCCCGCAGCAAGCACTGGACCCAGCCCGGCAGCTGGCGGGAGATCGTCAGCTTTCTCAGGGAATGCGGCTTTCGCGTGGTGTGCCTGGATCAGGCGCCGGTCCAGGGAAGCGGTTTTCCGTGGCGAGAGACTCCCGGGGTAGAGAGCCACACCGGCGAGCGGACCCTGCTGGCGCGTGCGCACTGGCTCAAGCACGCGGAGCTCTTCGTCAGCCGTTCGAGCGGCCTCTCCCGACTCTCCCGGGCCGTGGGCACTCCGGTCGTGATGATCGGGGACTGGAGGCACTCGCCGGGGCGGTTCCAGCGCGGGCGCCCTACCACGATCGAGGCCGTCAAGGACGCCATCAGGCAAGTTCCCGCAGTCGCAAAACGGCGTGCGACGGATCCGGCCGAACCCTGATCCTCAGCGGTCGTCGTTGGACGGGCGATCCTGCTGGCGCTCGTCGTGAGACGGAGACTGCCGCTGCTGCGGTCCTTTTTCGCCCCCGTTGCGCGGTGCGCCCGAGCCGCTCCGTGGTCCCTGCTCCGTCCGGGCCGGTGCCGCGCGGCCGCGCGGCACCGCGGACCCGTGCGGGCGCGAGCCCGGTCGAGGGCGTGCGCCTCGACCGGCGCTCATGTGAGGTGGGGGACCCGTATGCGGTGGCGGTCCCGCCGGCCTCAGGGGTGGCGGTAGCTTTCGATGGAGCCAGGTG
>JASHYG010000453.1 GCA_030043215.1 Gammaproteobacteria bacterium | reverse complement strand
AAGTAGCCGTAGCTTCGCTGCAGAGTCTCGATCGCCTGCTCATCCTCGAGCCGCTCCACTCTGCGGGCGGCGCTCGAGAGACGATCGGACACGGCGCGCAGCTCCAGAGGCAGACGCGCTCCGCCGGCGGGCGCTGGCGCCGGCGCGGTTTGCGCGGTGGAGTCGGGCACGCCTGCGGCGCGGATAGGCTGACCCGTCACGGGATGCGCGTAGTGGAACGGCGGAATGTAGACCTCGGGGAACGACTCGTAGGCAACGCTCGGGGGCCGGTCCGGCGGAATCTGCTCGCTCACCTTGGCGGTCGGCCTCGCGCCGCTCATCCAGCCCTGGTCGTAGTGGGCGAAGTACGTCGTGTAAGCATGGTCCGTCTTGAACTTCCAGAGACCGCGCTCCAGCACGAACTCATTCTCATACACCGCGCCGTGCCAGATCCCGCCGCCCTCGTACACGCCGAGCTGTCCGAAGGCCCGGCTGCGCGCCCAGGCGCGCTGTCCGTCCGGCGACACGTGGATGACCGGCTGCCATTGCTGATGATTGTGGAGGTGGTTGGGCTCCACGCCCTGCGGACCGAAGAGCGCGAGCGCCCGGCGGATACTGGCGCGGCCGACGTAGACGCCGCGCTGGGAGATCTCCATCGTCGCGTCTTCCGTGAACAGGCTCGCGAACGCGTCCCATTGCTGCTTGTCGAGATAGTAGCCGTACGCGGAGATGAGATTCTCGATCTGCGCGATGTCGTGCAGGCGCCGCAGGCGCTGCTCCAGGGCGTCCATCGAGCCCGTCAGCGCTCGAATGGCCGGATCCGCATCCGGCTGCGGTCCCGCGGCCGTTGCCGCGGCCGGTCTAGCGGCCGGTGCCGCGGGGAATGCCGCGACGGGGTTGTCGTAGTGAAAGGGGGGCGTGTAGACCCCCGGCCAGGTGTCGTATCGCTCGCTCGGCGGCCGATCGGGCGGGAGCTGCCGAGAGGCGAATATTCCGCCGGTGGCGTCGCGGTTCCTCAACCAGCCGCCCTCGTAGGGGACGATGATCGTCTGGTACCAGTGCAGCCTCGCGATTCTCCACACTCCGTCCTGCCGGACGTAATCCATCTCGTAAGGTCCCTCGCCCCAGACGGCACTCTCACCGAGCTGTCCGGCGATGAGGAACGCGCGCCACCGCCCCTTGGCCGTGAGGCCGTCCGGCGCGACGTGCACGACGGGCTGGAGCTGGAACCACTCGTGGATCTCGCCCTGCTTGAGGCCCGTGCGGCCGCTGCCCAGGGCGTGGAGGTACTGCCGGATCCTCGCCTGGCCGCAGTAGACCCCGTCGAGCCCCATCTCGATCGTGGCGTCCGCCGCGAAGAGGTCCGCGGCCTCGTCCCACTGCGCGGCGTCGAGGTAGTACCCGAAGGCGCGCTGCAAGCGCTTCACCGCGCTCGCCGCCTCCAGAAGGGCGGTTTGCCCCTCGAGCCACGCGACGCGCTGCATCAGGGCCGCCGATCTTGCCGTGTCAGACATTCCCCCGCCTCCGGTTCGCGGTCCGTACGGACCCTCAGCCCTCGCGCGCCTTCGCGTCGAGGTCCCACCACAGATCGATGTAGCGTCCGCCGAGCGCGTCGTGCCGCCCGGCGCCGAGCGCCGCGACGACTTCGCAGCAGCGCTCGAGGTCCTTCTTTGAGTCCTCGGGTGTGCGGTTCTGCAGCATCGCCACACCGCCGGGGACCCAGCGCTGGGCCTCGGGAGAGCTGATCGTCGCGTGCGCCATGTCCGTCGTGATGGTCCCGGGATGCAGAGCGAATGCTCTCACGCCGGCACTGCGCGATTCGAGATCCACCGTCTCGGTGAGCCGCATGACGGTGCTCTTGCTCACCGCGTACGCCGACAGATACGGCACCGGCTCGAGCCCAGCGGTTGAAACAACGTTGACGATGCGGCCCGAGCCCCTCTCGCGCATGCCGGGGATCACGGCGTGCATGAAGAGCACGGCCGCGAGCACGTTCACCTTCTGCGCATTCCACCAGTCGAGCGGGTCGACCGTGCCGATGGGCCCGTAGGGACCTGGGATGCCGGCATTGTTGACGAGCAGCGAGACGGGACCGAACCGGGCGCGGGCCGCCGCCGCCGCGGCGGTCGCCGTGCCGGGATCCGTCACGTCTCCGGGGACGGCGAGCGCCTCGCCGCCTGCGCGGCGGATCCGATCGGCCGTCTCATCGAGCTGCCGCGAGGTGCGGGCGACAAGCGCTACACGCGCGCCCTCGGCCGCAAGGCGCAGCGCGACAGCCTGGCCGATGCCGCGCCCCGCGCCGGTCACGAGAGCGGACTGACCCCTGAGAGGCTGCATGAGGCGCCTCCGTTATCCCCATCCACGTGGTGTCATGATTATAGTATCGGCCAAAGCCCATCCGTAGGCACGCGACGTTCCGGCCTTCGACGCAAGGGAGCAACCGTGAGGCAACGGCGTTGACTCAGCCGGCGCGGGCCGCCTGCACGATCGCCTTCAGCCGCTCCTCCACCGCGCCGAGCTGCTCGGGGTGCGTGAAGGCATACAAGTCGCCACGCCGGATGGCCGCCACCACGATCCGGCCCGCGTCCTCGGGGTCGATCCAGCGCGCGCTCGCACCGAATTCGGTCTGTTCCAGATCGACGTCCGCGAGCGCACCGTGGCCGAGGCTTCGCGGACGGTTGCGGCTGCCCGTCTTGATGTTCGTGCGAATGGGGCCGGGGCAGAGCGCCGTCACGCCGACCTGGGAGCCGTCCGCCGCGAGCTCCTGAGCCAAGGTCTCGGTCAGCGCGACGACG
>JASHYG010000452.1 GCA_030043215.1 Gammaproteobacteria bacterium | reverse complement strand
GTCATCTTCGAGGGGGAGCCCGGTGACACGCGGCGGCTGAGCTTCCAGGAGTTGCACGCGGAGGTTTGCCGGTTCGCCAATGCGCTCAGAGCCCAGGGCGTGCGCCGTGGCGACCGGGTGGTCATCTACATGCCTCTCGTGCCGGAGGCACTCGTCGCAATGCACGCCTGCGCGCGCATCGGCGCCGTGCATTCGGTCGTCTTCGGCGGCTTCTCCGCGCTTTCGCTCAAGGAGCGGATCGAAGATGCCGGCGCCCGCGTTCTCGTGACGGCGGACGGCGGCTGGCGCAACGGGCGTGCCGTCGAGCTGAAAGCCGCCGCCGACAAGGCGCTTGCGGGAGGCTGTCCCAGCATCGAGAAGGTCGTCGTGTACCGGCGCACCGGGATACCGGTTCCCATGGACCCTTCTCGCGATGTGTGGTGGCGCGATTTCATCGAGGGCCACACGCCGGTCTGCGAGCCCGAGTGGGTCGATGCCGAGCACCCGCTGTTCCTGCTCTACACGTCGGGCTCGACCGGAAAGCCGAAGGGCATCCAGCACTCGAGCGCCGGCTACCTGCTCGGAGCCAAGACGAGCTGCAAATGGGTGCTCGATCTTCGCGCGGGGGACGTCTTCTGGTGCACCGCCGACGTAGGCTGGGTGACGGGACACACCTACGTGGCCTACGGGCCGCTCTCGCTGGGCGCGGCCGTCTTGCTGTACGAGGGCGCGCCGACCTGGCCCGATGGCGGGCGCTTCTGGAAGATCTGCGAGACGCACCGTGTCACGGTCTTCTACACGGCACCGACGGCGATCCGGGCCTTGATGAAGCTCGGGGACGAGCTGCCGCGGCGCCACGACCTCTCGCGCCTGAGGCTGCTCGGAAGCGTCGGGGAGCCGATCAACCCCGAGGCCTGGATGTGGTATCGCGACGTGATCGGCGGCGGCCGATGTCCGATCGTCGACACCTGGTGGCAGACGGAGACGGGCTCGATCCTGATCGCGCCGGTGCCCGGCGTCACCGCGACGAAGCCGGGATCCTGCACGCAGGCGCTGCCCGGCATCGAAGCGGACATCGTGGACGAGCGCGGCGAGCGGGTCACGCGGCCCGACGCGGGGGGCTATCTCGTGATCCGCAAGCCCTGGCCCGCGATGCTGCGCACGATCTGGGGAGACAACGAGCGGTACGTCGAGACCTACTGGGAGAAGTTCCAGGGCCGCTTCTACGTCGCCGGCGACGGCGCGCACCGTGACAAGGACGGCTACTTCTGGATCATGGGCCGGATCGATGACGTGCTGAACGTCGCGGGCCATCGGCTCGGCACGATGGAGGTCGAGTCGGCGCTCGTCGCGCACCCGCGCGTCGCGGAGGCGGCCGTGGTCGGCAAGCCTCACGAGATCAAGGGCGAAGCCGTCCTCGCCTTCGTGATCTGCCGAGGCTCGAAACCCACCGGCGCGGCCGCGGCGGCACTCGTGGAGCAGCTCCGCGCCTGGGTCGGCGAGCAGCTCGGGGCCATCGCGAAGCCCGACGAGATCCGCTTCACGGAGACGCTGCCGAAGACGCGCTCCGGGAAGATCATGCGGCGGCTGCTGCGGGCCATTGCGCGTGGCGAGGAAGTCTCGCAGGACATCTCGACGCTCGAGAACCCCGCGATTATCGAGCAGCTTCGCGGTGTCGATGCGAAGGCGGCACCGAGCCGGCCGAAACGGCGTCCGGCTGCAGGAGCCGCGGCGCGGCCGGCGGCAAGAGCTGCTGCGCGTCCGGTCGCAAGATCGGCTGGGCGCAAGGCGCGCCGCGGAAAATCCGCCGCCGGCGCCAAGCGTAAGGCTGGACGGACCGCCGCAGCGCGCGCTCGCCCGGTAGGCTCTGCCCGCCCGACGCGCCCTGCTCGCTCGAAGAGGAGCGTGCGCGCGGCGCGGCGCGTGTCCTCGAGGCCGCGCCGAAAGAAGTGAGCCGTCCGCCGCGTGGCGAGCGACGTCGGCCGCGCGCGTAAGCTAGCTCGCGCGTCAACCGCTGCGCGCGTCAACTGGCGGGCGCTCCGAGCTCTGCGAGCAGTGCGTCTGCGTGATACACCTTGCGGAGCGCCTCCAGGACGGCCGCCGTGTCCAGGGCGACCGCGCGATTGTCCTGCTCGTCGAACCAGTACGTGCCCGCGATGGACTCGATGTTGCCATCGAAGATGAGGCCGACGATATCGCCCTGCGCATCGATCACCGGGCTCCCGGAATTACCCCCGACGATGTCGTTGTCCGTGCAGAAGTCGAACGGCGTGCTCAGCTCCAGCCGGTCCTTCGCGGCCATCCAGCTCGGGGGAACGCGAAAGGGCTCCGATCCTGTCGCGCGCTCGAACAGGCGCGCGAGGCGAGTGAACGGCTCGATCTCCTCACCGTGCTCGCTCCATCCGCGCACCGTGCCGAAGCTCAGCCGCAGCGTGAAGTCGGCGTCCGGGTAGACGCTCGTGCCGAGCACAGCGAAGCGCGCGTGCGCGATCCTCTGCAACGCGGCGCGCACGGGCGCCTGCACCTCGTCCTGGTAGCGCTGGCGCAGCGCGCGGGCCTCGGGATCGACGCGGCGCGCGAGCTCGATCATGGGATCCCCCGAGGCGATGATCGCCGCCTCGCCGCCGCTCCAGAGCGCCCTGCGCATGGCCGGGTCCGCGAGCTTCGATTCCGCAACCAGCCGCGCGGCGAGCGTCTCCGGCGACTCCTTTCCCAGCACTTGGCGGACGAGCGGGTCGTCCGGCCCCAGCCGGTCGCGCATGCGGGTGAGACCGAGCGATAGGGTGATCGTCTCGAGCTCGGGATGGATCGGCACGTCGGCGGTCACTTGCCGCTCGAGTGCGGGGAATGCCGCATCCGTGTATCCCGGCAGACGCGATGCGCTCGGCTTGGCGCGCTCGGCTGCCGCGCGCACGAGGAGACGCGCGTAGCGGAACAATTGGCTGTTGAAGCCGGCTCCCTCGCCGATGAAGGTGTACGGCAGGGCGATGTCGCGCGCGACACGCTCGGCTTGCGCGATCTCGGCCCACGGATCGCCGGTCGCGCGCGCGAGCTGAGGATCCGCGGCGATGCGCCTCTCGAGCTCGGCTTGCTCGCGGCTCTTGCGCGCGAGCTGCGCGTCGTCGAGCAGCGCCTGCACCTCCTCGCGGGTCTCCTTCAGGTCGTTCTCGAGCAGGGAGAGCGGCTCCTCGACGAGGCGCCCGTCGGCCTCGCTCTGGAGTCCGAACTGGATGTAGCGGCCTCGCAGCTCCGCGGCGCGCAGCAGATACGGCAGCAGCTCCACGTCTCTCTGAGTGACGAGCTGCGAGACCGTGAGCATCCGCTCGGTCGAGCCCGGATTGCCGGAGACGAGCACGGGCTCACCGGCCCGAGGTCCGGCGAAGTCGATCTTGAGGTACTGGGGCGTGTGCGCTGGCCTCCCATGCTCGTACACCCGCAGCAGCGACATGTCGAGGCACCAGCGCGGAAACTCGAAGTTATCGGGATCGCCTCCGAACGCGGCGACATCCGCCTCCGGGGCAAACACGAGCCGTACATCGTCGTAGTGCCTGTACTCGTAGAGCAGATACTGTCCGCCCTCGTAGAGGTCGACCGACTCGCATTGCAGCGGCCCGGCTGACGAACCGGCCCCCAATCCGGCTGCCGAACCGTCTGCCGAACCGGCTCCCGATCCCTGGCGGCTCGTCTGCTCGCAGGCCTGCTCGAGCTGCGCGAGTGTGCGTCTGCGCATGTCGTTCGCGGCGCGGTCGCCGAGCCCGCGCATCGCCGCGAGCACCTTCGCGGTGACATCCTCCGTCCGGACCAGAACGTCGGCGACCTGTCCCGCGCACCGCAGCTCCTCCGGGCGGTCGCTGGCCAGGTAGCCGTCGTCGACGAGACTTCGGCTCGCGGAGGAGCGCTCCGCAAGGCAGTCCTCGACGCAGTGCTGATTCGTGAGGAGGAGCCCATCCGGCGAGACGAAGGACGCCGTGCAATCGGAGAGGCGCACCGTCGCCAGGCGGACCCTCTCGAGCCATGCCGGCGTGATGCGCACTCCGTATCGCTGCTGGACGAGCGCGGCCGGAAAATCCTGGAACGTCCACATCCCCTCGTCGGCATGCGCGGCGGCGAGCGCGGCGAGTGCCGCCGAGGCCATCCACGCAAGCCGAAGTGGGGTCACGCACGTCACACGCATTGTCCGGCTCCAATTTCCCGATCCGGCGAGGCTCACTCAGATCTCCCCGCTGAGCAATAGCAGCAGGGTGCCCTCCGGGGCCTCGAGGAGCGCATTGGCCGCGGGATCGAGCCCGGCAGGCAACCCGCCGTGGGGCTCGACGCCGGCGTCACGCAGGTGCGCGATGTGTCCGGCCATGTCCTCCTCGGCGAAGATCAGCGCGGGGCCTCGAAGGGTGCGCGGCCGGTGAAAGGCGATGCTCAAATGGTCGCTCGTGAGCGGGAGGTGCGGATACGGCTTCGCGAGCTCCTCGCCCGCCACGAAGCCGAGCGGCTCCCAGAAGCGCCGGGCCGTATCGAAGTCGGCGGCCGGCAGGCCGAGGGCCGCAAAGTACCCGCACCGGGAGGTGGTCTCGGGGCGATACCCCGCGGGGGAATAGGTGCGAGCCTCGAGCAGGACGATCAGTCCGCCGCTCGGGTCGGCGAAGCCGGCTTCGTGGAACATCTCCGCACCGGTGCGGCGGTAGGCGAGGCGCAGGCCGCTGCGCTCGAGATCGGCGCACCGGCGCGCCACGTCCGGCTGCACGAACGTGAGCGACGGCTCGCGAGCCGGATTCTGGTGCAGGCCGATCACGATGCGGCCGTCCGTGACCACCGCGTAGGGGTGCGGCCACACGTCACGTGCCTGCGCCTGCGTGAACCCGAGGCGCTCGTAGAACTCGACGGACGCGAGGATGTCCCGCGTGGGGACGCTCAACTCATGAAAGCGCCCGAGCACGCCGCGCGTCTAGCCTGAGGGGCCTTGCCGCCACCGCGCAGAGGAGGGCTGCATGGCGCCGCTACGCCGAGGTGCCGCGCGCGGCGCTCGCAGGGCGGAAACCCAGCTCGACATGCGTCCACCCCTGGCAGTGCTGCGCGATGAGATCGGCGATGAAGGCCGCGTGCTCGGCGCGGGCGTTGAGCGCCGGCACATACTGGAACTCGCGCCCTCCGGCTTGAAGGAACCGCTGTCGATACTCGATGTCGATCTCCTCGAGCGTCTCGAGGCAGTCGAGCGCGAATCCCGGGCAAACGACCGTCACCCGGTCGATGCCGCGGGCAGGTAGCTGCGCGATCACCTCGCTCGTGTACGGCTGCAGCCATTTCACCGGTCCAACCCGCGACTGGAAGCTCACGCTCCACTCATGCTCCTTGAGCAGCAGCTCGTCCGCGAGCAGGCGGGCGGTCTTCTGGCACTTGCAGAAGTACGGGTCGCCCTGGTGAAAGTAGCGCTCGGGCACGCCGTGGAAGGAGATGAGCAAGTGGCGGGTACGGCCGTGCTCCTGCCAGTGCTGCTCCACGCTCGCGCGGAGCGATTCGATGTAGCGGGGGTAATCGTGATACTCCGCGACGAAGCGCAGCTCCGGCAGCCAGCGCCAGCGCTCGAGCTCCTCCATCACCTGGTCGTACACCGAGCCC
>JASHYG010000451.1 GCA_030043215.1 Gammaproteobacteria bacterium | reverse complement strand
GCTGGCAGGCGGCCCCGGCGAGGCGGCCACTGTGGACTTCGCCGACACTTCCGGCTACGCGGGCGTGCTGAAACATCACGACGTGCTGCTGATGGACCAGCGTGGCACCGGCCGCTCGAATCCGTTGACTTGCAAGAAGACGGCGGAGGCTCTACGGGCGCAGGGGCAAGGGCCCGAGACCGTCATGCCAGGTCCGGACGAGATCCGCAAGAGAGTCACCAGCTGTCTGGCTGAGGTGCAGCAGAAGGCCGACCCGCGCTTCTACACCACGACCGACGCGGTCGACGACCTCGAGAAAGTGCGCCTCGCGCTCGGCGCACCCCGCTTCGACCTGATCGGCGGCTCTTATGGCACTCGTGTCGCGCAGCAGTACGCGATGCGCCATCCGGACGGTGTACGCAGCGTCGTGCTCGACTCGCCAGTACCCAATCAGCTGATCCTTGGCGACGGGTTCGCCGCCAGCCTGGAGTCAGCGCTGAAGCGCGACTTCGCCGACTGCGTCGAGGCACCGGCATGCAAGAGGGCCTACGGCGATCCGATGGTCACCCTCTACAAGCTTCGCGACGCGCTCCGCGCGAATCCACACGAGGTCACCTTCCGCGATCCCCGTACTTTCCAACCCGTCTCGCGCATGCTGACGCCTTACACGCTCGTCGCGGTCGTGCGCATCTTCGCCTATGAGCCCGAGACCGCCGCCCTGCTCCCCCTGTCGATCGATGCCGCCGCACACGGTGACGTGGCGCCGCTGCTGGGCCAGGAGCGGCTGCTCGACGCCGACCTTGCCGGCGACATGAACGGCGGCATGGCGATGAGCGTCATCTGCAGCGAGGACGCCGATCAGCTGCACGAGCAGCCACAGGACGCCAACACGATCCTCGGTAATCTCCTCGTCGAGCAAATCAAAACGGAGTGCGACGCCTGGCCGCGCGGCGCGATGCCCAAGGACTTCCACGCGCCGCTCCGGAGCGCCAAGCCCATGCTGATCCTGTCGGGCTCGCGCGATCCGGTCACGCCGCCGAAGTACGGCGACGAAATCATGCAGGGGCTCAGCAACGCGCGGCATCTGGTGCTCAAAGGCCAGGGTCATGCGGTCTTCATCCGCGGCTGCATGCCGAAGCTCATCGAGGAATTCATCGACGACCCCGAGCCCAAGAAACTCGATGCCGATTGCTTGGACCGCCTCGGCCCGACGCCGGCGTTCGTCGACTTCAACGGAGCCGCGCCATGATCCGAACCGAGAATTTGCACAAGGCGTTCGGCGAGATCCGGGCTGTCGACGGTGTCAGTTTCACAGCACGCGACGGGGAGATCACGGGCCTGCTCGGGCCTAACGGTGCCGGCAAGACGACGACCTTGCGCATGCTGTATACCTTGATGCAGCCGGACGCCGGGCGCGTGCTCGTCGACGGTATCGACTCCGGCACCGACCCGCTCGCGGTGCGTAAGCGGCTCGGCGTGCTGCCCGATGCGCGCGGCCTGTACAAGCACCTCACCGCCCGCGAGAACATCGACTACTTCGGCCGCCTGCAAGGCGTGCCTGCCGACGAGGGAGCGCGCCGCCGCGAGGCGCTGATCGAGGTGCTCGAGATGGTCGACTTCGCCGACCGCCGCGCCGAGGGCTTCTCGCAGGGGCAGCGCGTGAAGACCGCGATCGCGCGCGCACTGATACACGACCCGAAGAACGTGCTTCTCGATGAGCCGACCAACGGCCTCGATGTCATGGCCACGCGGCGCATGCGCCAGTTCATGCGCGATCTGCGCGCCGAGGGCCGCTGCGTGCTGTTCTCGAGCCACATCATGCAGGAGGTCGCGCAACTGTGCGACCGCATCGTTGTCATCGCCCACGGCCGAGTCGTCGCCGACGAGTCGCCGGACGCGTTGCGCCTGCAGACCGGCGAGTCCAACCTCGAGGAAGCGTTCGTGAAGATCATCGGCAGTGCAGAGGGCCTCGTGGCATGAACGCCTCGCTCATCGTCTTTCTCAAGGAAGTCCGCGAGAACCTGCGCGACAAGCGCACTGTGATCACTGCCTTGTTCACCGGTCCCCTGATCGGTCCGCTGTTCTTCGTCATGATCGTGAATGTGTTGATTTCGCGGCAGATCACTCAAGCCGAGGCCCCTCTCGAGCTGCCGGTCATCGGTGCGAGCAACGCCCCGAATCTCGTCGCGGCGCTGCGCCAGCAAGGGTTCGACCCGCAGCCGCCGGTCGCAGACCCGATTGCAGCCATCCGCAACCGCGACGCAGCCGCCGTGCTGCGCATCCCGGCCGGCTTCGGCGAATCATGGAACAAAGGCGATCCCGCGCAGGTCGAGGTTTATTACGACTCCTCGCTACGCGATGCGCAGGGGCCCGTGAACCGTCTGAGAGCCATGCTCGAGAGATACTCGCGCCTCACCGGCAACATGCGCCTCGTCGCGCGCGGGCTCTCGCCGGCCTTGGCCAACCCGGTCGTCGTGGACGAGCGCGACCAGTCGACGCCGCGGTCGCGGTCCGGCGCGCTGTTCTCGATCCTGCCCTACTTCTTCGTGCTGACCGTGTTCATCGGCGGCATGTACCTTGCCATCGACCTCACCGCCGGCGAGCGCGAACGGCAGTCGCTCGAGCCGCTGTTCGTCAATCCCGTGGCGGCCTGGCGCATCCTGCTCGGAAAGATTGGCGCGATCTGCATCTTCTCGCTGAGCAGCCTGCTGATCTGCGTCGCGGCATTCACGGCGGCCGGGCACATCATTCCGACCGAGAAGCTCGGCATGGACGTCGCCCTGGGACCGACCTTCGCCCTCGAGGTGCTCGTGCTGATGCTGCCACTCGTGCTGCTCTTCGCTGCGCTGCAGACGCTCGTCGCCGCCTTCTCCAAGAGCTACCGGGAAGCGCAGACCTACCTCGGCCTCCTCATGCTGGTACCGGTGCTGCCCTCCGTCCTGCTCAGCGTGATGCCCGTGAAGACGGTTGGCTGGATGTATGCCGTGCCGCTGCTCGGCCAGCAAGTCGGCATTACCGACCTGCTGGTCGGCGGCTCGGTGACGGCGGCAGAGGTCGCTGTGTGCCTGCTGTGCGGCTTCGCGGTAGCCGCGATCATGCTGGCGGTCACCGCACGGGTTTACGCCTCGGAGCGTCTGGCCATCTCCGCCTGAGGGGCTTGGCCGGCATTACTCTCGACCGGAGCGACGCCGCAGCCCGCTGATTCCCCGAGTGTCTAAAAATCCTCTTAGACACTGAGACAAACCCCACGGAAGGCGTGTCGTCCACCGCGGCGCCGGCGTAGAATTGCTCCGCCCGCAGCCGGCAGTGAGCAGAACGATCCTCGGCCGCGGATCGGCGGGGTGCCTGGGCAGTGTAATCCCCAAGATGATGGGAAGACCGCAGATGCTGCTGGTCCGGATCAATCTGGTACTCGTCGCCGTGCTGGCCCTGGCAGGGCTGATGCTCGGCTGGGTCGGCTCGGCCACGCTGCGCGCCAATGCCGAGCGTGAGGTCCTGAGCCAAGCGCAGCTGATGCTCGACAGCGCGCTCGCCACGCGCGCCTACACCGCCAACGAGATCGATCCCCTGCTCGTCGAGCAGATGGAGACGCGCTTCCTGCCGCAAAGCGTCCCCTTCTATGCGGCCACCCAGAACTTTCTCAAGCTGCGCGAGCAGCACCCGGACTACGAGTACAAGGAGGCAACCCTCAATCCCACCAATCCGCGTGACCGCGCCACCGACTGGGAGGCGGACATCATTCAGCGCTTCAGGAACGATGCGGCCATCCCGGAGATCCAGGGTCAGCGCGACACGCCGACCGGCCGCTCGCTGTACGTGGCCAGGCCCATCCGCGC
>JASHYG010000450.1 GCA_030043215.1 Gammaproteobacteria bacterium | reverse complement strand
GCGTACGTCTCGGACTTCTACCTGCTCGAGACGGCGACGTTGCCGCACGGCATCTCCACGCTGAGCGGCCAGGCGATCGTCGCGAGCATCGATCATGCGATGTGGTTTCACCGTCCGCTGCGCGTGGACGATTGGCTGCTCTACGCCGTGGAGAGTCCGAGCGCATCGGGCTCCCGCGGCTTCGCGCGGGCGAGCGTATTCTCCCGGGACGGGCGGCTGGTCGCGAGCACTGCCCAGGAGGGACTGGTGCGTCTCGTCGAGGAGAGGACGCTCACGAGGCCGGCGAGCGGGTAGGGCGGGAGCCGTCCTGCGCGCCGAGCTCCTTCGGCACCGATCCGCGGTCTGGCCGCGGGGCGACCAGAAAGGTGATCTCCTGCAAGAGGACGGGGTTGAAGCGCCGCGGGTCCTCGAGCATGAGAAAGTGGCCGGGATTCGGCAGCATGACCGCGCGGAACGCCGGATAGATCTTGCGGATACGCGCCTCGTCCGGCGCCGGGGTGTGGCCGAGGTCGGAGTCGATCGCGACGATCGGCACGTGGATCTGTGGCAGCAGCGTGCCGAAGTCGAGCGTGTTGAGGCTGATCAGCGAGGCAATGGCGATCTGCGGCGGCTCGCGCGACATGTCGTCGGCCACCTGGCGCACGAACGCCGGGTCGGCGCTCTTGGCGAACAGCTGCGGGACGAAGCGATGCATGTAGCCGACGAAGTCGGCGCGGAAGGGCGCGATCTGCGCATCGAGCGCCTGGCGCGTCGGCAGCGGCCGGCCGAGGCTCGTGAAGGTGTCGACCCCGATGACGCCGATGAGGCGATCGCCGAGAAGCGGTGCGGCCTCGAGGGCAACGGGTCCCCCCATCAGATGGCCGACCAGCACGATCCGGCGGTTGGGGAGCCGCTGCACGACGGCGGCCACGTCCCGGCCGTAATTGGCCATGGACCAGTCCGTGCGATTGCGCCCCGAGGCGCCGTGGCCTGCGAGATCGAGCGTGACGGTGGTGTACTTCGAAGCGAGATCCGCGAGCTGCGCGCGCCAGTAGCTCGAGTCGCAGGCCCAGCCGTGGATGAGCACGACCGCCGGATCCCCGTGTCCGTACACGTGATACGCGATGCGGACGCCGTCCGGGGAGGTCGTGGCGAGCTCTGCGCCTGCGGCAGGACCCGCCGCGGTGGTGCTCGGGCCGCCTGGCGCGGCGGTGGAGCCGCCTTGCGTGGCGCTGGAGCCGCCCTGCGCGGCGGACGGCGGACCCGAGCGGCTGCAGGCCGCGGCCGCGATGCACAGCCCCGCGGCGGCGATCGATCGCAGTGAGATCACGAAGCCTCCGGAGCGTGCGCCGCAGCGGCGCGCAGGACCTTTCCAGGATTGAGGATGCCATTCGGATCGAACGCCCGCTTGATCGCGCGCATGAGATCGAGCTCCACGGCGGAGCCATAGCGCTCGAGCTCCGCCACCTTGAGCCTCCCGATGCCGTGCTCGGCGCTGAAGCTGCCGCCGAAGGCCTGTACCAGATCATGGATCGCGCGCATCACCGTATCCGCGCGGGAGAGGAAGGCCGCCGCGTCCGCGCCCGGGGCCTGATTCAGATTGAAATGCAGGTTGCCGTCGCCGACGTGGCCGTAGGCCACCAGCCTGCCGTCCGGCACGTGCTCCCGGACCCAATCGGCCCCCTGGCGCACGAACTCCGGCAAGCGCCCCACCGGGACGGAGATGTCGTGCTTCAAGCTCGCGCCGTCGCGCCGCTGCGCTTCCGGAACGCTCTCGCGCAACCGCCATAGCGCGTCGCGCTCGCGCTCGCTCTGGGCGAGTGCCGCATCGAGTACCGTGCCGCGCTCGAGCGCCGCGGCGAGCGCCGTCTCCAGAATCTCGGCGAGCGGCTCCTCGGCGCGCGAGGAGGTGAGCTCGCACAGCACGTACCAGGCATGGTGCGCGCCGAGCGGATCGGTAACGCCCGGGATATGGCGGACCGTGAGATCCACCGCGATGCGCGGCAGCAGCTCGAACGAGCTCACCCGATCGGCGCTGCGCTCGCGCAGCTCCCCGAGCAAGTCCACGGCCGCCTGCACATCTCGAACGGCGGCAAATGCCGTTGCGACGGCTCTCACCTTCGGATAGAGCTTCAAGCTCGCGGCGGTGATGACGCCGAGAGTGCCCTCGCTGCCGAGGAACAGCGACTTCACGTCGTACCCCGTGTTGTCCTTGCGAAGCGGACTCAGGCTCGAGAGCACGCGGCCGTCCGCGAGCGCCACCTCGAGCCCCAGCACCAGATCGCGCATCATGCCGTAGCGCAGCACCTGGGTGCCCCCCGCGTTGGTCGCGAGGTTGCCGCCGATCTGGCAGCTGCCTTCCGAGCCGAGGCTGAGCGGAAAGCTTCGACCGGCCTCATCCGCCGCGCGCTGCACATCCTCGAGCACGCAGCCCGCCTCGGCGATGAGCGTGAAGCCCGCGGCGTCGAGGGCGCGGATGCGGTCGAGCCGCCCGAGGGCGAGCACGATCTGCCGTCCCGACTCATCGGGCGTCGCGCCTCCGCAGTAGCTCGTGTTGCCTCCGTGGGGCACCACGCCGATCCGCTGCTCATTGCAAAGCGCGAGCACCTGCGAGACCTCGCCTGCGGTCCTTGGCAGAACGACGGCCGAGGCGCGGCCGTGATACA
>JASHYG010000449.1 GCA_030043215.1 Gammaproteobacteria bacterium | reverse complement strand
GAGAGCGAGCCCAGCCCGACCAGCGGATAGGGCGCGAGATTCCCGTAGCGCAGCTCATCGAAGGACCGGCGCAGCGTCTGGTAGTCGTTCGGCAGCAGCTCGGTCATCACGGCGCCGAGCGGCTCTCCGCTGCGGGTCGTGAGCGGTGCCTTGAGCGCAGCATGGACCGTGATGCACGCGTTGGGCGACACCTCCGTCGCAGCGGCCGCGGCGGCGACCTGCGGGTCCACTGCCTCGACCATCTCGCCGAGACGGTGGGGATGGATGGCGCCGATCACGCAATCGCTCGCGGCGATCTCACGTCCGTCACGCGTATGGACGCCGCAGGCACGTCCGCCCTTCACCACGACTCGTGCCACGTCGACTCCGCTCAGCACTTCCCCGCCGTGGTCGCGAATCGAGGCCACCAGGGCATCCGTCAGCGCACCGCTCCCTCCCACCGCGACGCCAAAACCGTACGCCTCCAGAAACCCGACGAAGACGAAGACGCCGAGCGCGGTTGCCTTCTCATCCGGCGAGACCAGGTTCTCGCCGGCCACGCGCGCGAAATGCATGCGCACGCGGTCGTGCTCGAAGGTGCTCGAGAGCAGGTCGTGGGTACTCATCTGCGTCGTGCGCCACAGCGCGCGCCCCTCCCGGCTCTGATCCATCAGAGCCGTGGTGGCGCCCATCGGCGCGGGCGCCGCATACAGAGTGGAGGCGATCATCGGCATCCACTGAGCCGCCTCGCTTGCGAGCCGCACGTAGGCCTCCGCGTCGCGCCGGGAGAACTTCGCGATCTCGGCCCGCGTGCGCTCGCGGTCGCGGTAGAGCGCGAGCGTCGCGCCGTCCTCGAATATCGACTGCAGGGGTATGTCCGGAAAGACATAACGCAGGCCGTACCGGGATTTGAGCCGCAGCTCGTCGTTCCTCAGGAGCGGGTTGCCCTGAATGAAGATGTGCGCCATGGAGTGCTGATCGTGGCGGAATCCCGGCACGGTCAGCTCGCGCGTGACGACGCCGCCTCCGAGCCAGGCGTTGCGCTCGAGGACCAGCACTTTCTTGCCCGCCGCGGCGAGGTACGCCGCCGCCACGAGACCGTTGTGTCCTGCGCCGATCGCCACCACATCGTACGTCTTCGCCATTTGATCCCCCGCCCCGATTCGCGCCCGATTCGTGATATTAGCTCACAAGCGCGCAGGCTCCCCCGTCGTGAATGCAGGCCGCCGCACCGGCGGCTGCCGCTCTCCTGCCCTGCCGGCTCCACGAACGGCAAAACGGGTGCAGAATATGGAGGGAAGTGGGAGATTACGTGGATTCGGGCGCGGCGGCTTGATTGCAGGCCCGAGCAGCGTTGTGATGTCACCCGCGCACTGCGCCCATCGGGCGTCTCCCCCGGTGCGCCACCGGAAAAACTGATGAGATTCGGGATCACCTCCAAGCTGTTCTTCGCGCTGCTCGCCACGAGCATGCTCGCCGTGCTCGCGACCAGCATTGCAGCACGCGTGAGCTTCGTCCGCGGCTTCCTCGGCTATCTCAACGAGCAGGGCGTCGAGCGCATCGAGAGTCTGGTGCCCTCGCTCGCGAGCGCCTACGAGCAGCACGGCAGCTGGGACTACCTCCGCCACAACCCCCGCGCCTGGTTCACCTTGCTGCTCGGGGGATCGGCGGAGCTGCGTGGGGTCGATGCAGCATCGGCGTTCCGGGGCCGGCCCTCGGAATCGGACCTGACTGGAGTGAGCCTGCGGGTGGCGTTGCTCGACGCCGAGCGGCGGCTCGTGACGGGCAACCCCGAGGTGGTGGGAGCCGCCGATGTGCCCATGCGGCCGATCGTCGTCAACGGCGCGACCGTCGGCTGGCTCGCCGTTCTCCCCTTCCAGCGCGTCACCGCCGGAGCCGGGGCGCACCTGCAGGACCGGCAGCTCATCTCCACGTGGATCATCGGCGCGGGCGCCGTGCTGTTCGCGGCGCTCGTCGCGGTCCTGCTCACGCACCGCCTGCTCGGGCCGGTCAAGCACATCACCGCGGCCACCCACCGGCTCGCGACGGGCGACTACGCCACGCGGCTCGTGGTCTCATCGTCCGATGAGATCGGCCGCTTGTCCGACGACTTCAATCGGCTCGCGCTCGCGCTGGAGAAGAATGAGCAGATGCGCCGCGCGTTCATGGCGGACATCTCGCACGAGTTGCGCACGCCGCTCGCCGTTCTGCGGGGCGAGCTCGAAGCCATCGAGGATGGCGTGCGCACGCTGACGCCCGAGAGCCTCAAATCCCTGCAGAGCGAGGTGGCGACGCTCGGCAAGCTGGTGAACGATCTCTACGAGCTCTCGCTCGCCGACATCGGCGCCCTCACCTACCGCATGGCCGATGTGGACGTGGCGGAGGTTCTGCGCCTGAGGCTGAGAGGCTTTCAGGACCGGCTCAACGAGCGGCACATCACGCTCGAATCCGATGTCCCGCGGGATGAGCTCATCGTGAACGGAGATGAGACCCGCATTCAGCAGCTGTTCTCGAACTTGGTCGAGAACTCCATCCGCTACACGAACTCCGGCGGGCGGTTCCGGGTCGCCTGCCGCGGCGAGCGCGAGCGGGTCGTGATCGATCTGCAGGACTCCGCGCCCGGCGTGCCGCCCGAGCTCGTGCCGCGGCTGTTCGAGCGCTTCTATCGCGTGGACGGGTCCCGCAACCGGGAAAGCGGCGGCGTCGGGCTCGGGCTCGCCATCTGCAAGAGCATCGTCGAGGCCCACCGGGGCACGATCAGCGCACAGGACTCCCCGCTCGGGGGTCTGTGGGTCTCGGTCACGCTTCCGGTGGCGCG
>JASHYG010000041.1 GCA_030043215.1 Gammaproteobacteria bacterium | reverse complement strand
CCGGCGGACGAGCTGTGGATGAACTACGACTACTTCGCCAACGCCGGAGGCGAAAAAGACGAGGCCTCGGCGTTCATCGTCGGCGTCAAGGACCCGGCGAGCGCGGACCGCATCAGCCAGGAGATCGACGCCCTGTTCCGCAACTCGGCGACGCCCACGCTGACCCAGACCGAGAAAGCGTGGATGCAGTCGCAAATCCGGCGGACAGGCAATATCCGCTTCGTGGTGAACGCGATCATCGGAGCCGTGCTGTTCACCCTGCTCGCGCTCACCGCGAACACGATGATGCAGTCCGTGCGCGGCCGCATCGCGGAGTTCGCCGTGCTCAAGACCTTCGGCTATTCGAACGGCATCATCTCGCTGCTGGTCGTGCTCGAGGCGATGCTGCTGTGCCTCGCTGCGGCGATCTGCGGACTTGCGCTGGCGGCGCTCGCCTTCCCTCCGGTCATCCAGCGCCTCGGCATCGCCGCCATACCGATTCCCCCGTCGGTGATCGGGGCCGGGTTCACGATCGCCGTGTGCCTGGCTCTCGTGAGCTCCGTACCGCCGGTGTGGCGCGCTCTGCGGCTCGACGTGGCGACGGCACTCGCGGCGCGTTGAACGAAGGGGTCTCTCGCATGTGGAAGCAGATCGCTGCCGTCACGGCCATGAACTTGCGGAGCCTGCCGCAGCGCCTCGCCCCCTCTCTCGTCGTGGTGATCGGAGTCGCAGGAGTCGTCGGAGTGCTCGTCGCGGTCCTCGGCATGGCGACGGGCCTCAGCCGGACGTTCGCGGATACCGGAAATCCCTCGCGCGCGATCGTGCTTCACAAGGCGTCCAACAGTGAGGGCTTGAGCAACATCGACTTCGGCTGGCTCGGGCCGATCGAGGACGCGCCAGGGGTGCTCCGCGGTCCGCACGGCGAGCTCGCCGCGAGCCCGGAGTACATCGTCGGGCTGAACCTTCCCAAGCGCTCGGGCGACGGCGAGGCGAGCGTGACCGTGCGGGGCACCAGCGCGGCGGGGTTCCTCGTTCATCCGGAGTGGCGAATCGTGGCCGGACGAATGTTCAGACCCGGTTTGCGCGAGGTCGTCGTCGGCTCGGAGGCGGCAGGCGAATTCTCGGGTCTCGACATCGGCAGCCACGTCAATCTCGGAGGCAACGACTGGACCGTGGTCGGCCGGTTCACGAGCGGCGGCGATTCGCACGATTCGGAGATCCTGGCGGACGTGCACACGCTCTTATCCGCCTTCAACTGGGGCGCCTACAGCTCCGTCACGGTGCGGCTCGATTCGCCGGCGTCCTTCGAGCAGTTCCGCCGCGCGCTCAATGCCAATTCGTCGCTCGAGATCAATGTGGAGCGCGAGCAGGACTACTACCAGGATGAGGCAAAGCAAATCTCGAGCTTGCTGTACGTCGTGAGCACCCTCGTCGGCGCGATCATGGCGATCGGTGCCGTCTTCACGGCCCTCAATACCCTCTACTCCGCCGTTGCCGCGCGCACGGGCGAGATCGCGACGCTACGCGCGATCGGCTTCGGCCCTGCGGGCGTCGTGGTGTCGGTTCTCGCGGAGTCATTGTTGCTGTCGGTCCTTGGGGCGCTGCTCGGCGCAGCCGTCGCGTGGCTGCTGTTCAACGGCAACGCTCTCAGCACCGGCGGCGGCGAGTTCGACAGCCAGGTGATGTTCAAGCTGCTCGTGGGCCCGAGCCTCGTCGCAGCGGGTATCGCATGGGCCTGCGCGATCGGGCTGCTGGGCGGCCTGCTTCCCGCGATTCGCGCGGCGCGGCTGCCGATCGCCGTCGCGCTGCGCCCGACGTAGCGGCCGCGCCGATGCGCGAGCAGCCTTCGGCGCGCTAAGGCGAGCACAACGCTAGCCGGGAGTGCGGCCGGCATGACGCTGCAGCTGAAGCGTCGCCTCGGAGACCATCCGCCCGACGATGGCTGCTGCCGGCTCGATGGCGTGGATGAGACCCGCGGCTTCGCCAAACCAAACCGCGGTACCGTCTGGATCGCCTTCCGCAAAGGCCCGCTGATAGCGTGGGCCCTCGATGGCAACACTACGCGCGAGCTCTTCTTCTCGACCCTGCCAGCGGTCCGTAAACGCATTTCGCCGAATCCTGGCGGTGAATCCGGCGGGCCAGGGTAGCTGCCTCGCGATATCCGGCACGCGCGTACGCAGCGTGCCATCGCCATTGGACGCGAGGATAGACGCCTGATGGCGTTCCTTTACGAGGGCCTCTTTGGACGCCCATAGCCGCGTGCCGACCAGAACGCCATCCGCACCCAGCATCAGAGCCGCGGCCAGACCCCGCCCGTCGGCGATACCGCCCGCCGCGAGCAGCAACGTTGCGGGAGAGTGTGCCGCAATGAAGTCTGCCGCTTCGGGGACGAAGGTGAGCGTCCCGCGTAACGCGCCGTGTCCGCCGGCCTCGGCGCCTTGCGCCACGACGACATCGGCACGAACATCGAGCGCATCCTCGACATGCTCCATGTTCTGACACTGGCAGACCAAGAGCGCGCCGGCCGCCCGAATCTCATCGACGAAGGGGCGCGGATCGCCGAATGACAGCATGACGGCCGCGGGATGCTGTTTCAGCACATCCGTCAGCAGCGAGGGAGAGCGGCGCAGCGACCAGGTTATGAACCCCACGCCGACCCGCTCGCCATCGGCCGCATCGAATTGCTCTCCGAGCCAACTCGAGTCGCCGTAGCCGCCACCGATCAGACCCAGACCGCCTGCGCGGCTAACGGCAGCCGCCAGCGCACCCCCGCCGGCGAAAGCCATCGGCGCCGAGATGATCGGATACCGAATGTTGAGGATGCGGGTGAGCCGGGTCGAAAGGATTGCCACTCGTTACTCCCGTCGGACAAGGCCAACTGGAGGGTAGCACACCGGTCGGGCGATCTATCCGTAGCTCGACGGCGAAACGCCGAAACACTGCTTGAATGCCGTGCTGAACGCCGCCGTGCTCTCGTAGCCCACTGCATGGGCCACTTCCCCGATGCTCTTTCCCTCCGCCAGCAGAGAGAGCGATGCGAGCAGGCGGCTGTGCCGCCGCCATGCGGCGAGACTCAAACCGGTCTCCTCCACGAAGAGACGCTCGAACGTGCGCAGGCTCGCGCCTCCAATCTCGGTGGCGATCATCTCAACGGAGCGCCCATCGCTCGGTTGCCTTGCGAAATAGTCAGCCAGCTTACGGGCTCGCTCGTGTGACGGGCGCGGTAACGAGAAAGACTCTGGCTTCGCGCGCGGGAGAATCTCCTCGAGGAGCGCCAATGCGTGCGCGTGCTGCGCGCCGCGCTTCGAGGCCTCGGGGGTGCCGCAGAGAAGCAAGACGAGCTCGCGCGCCAGGTTGTCGAGCCCCAGTACCTGTGGGTGAGAGTCGGTACGTACGCTCCCGGGCTCGAAGTAGAGCGTATGGAGATAGAATCGGCGCGGCGAGTAGATCGAGTGCTCCACTCCGGCGGGTAGCCATAGGCCCTTGAGAAGGGGGTGCACCACGTAGACGGCGTCGGTCTCCACGATGGCGGCGGATTCGGAGATCAAGGCCAGCTGATCCCAATCATGGGCGTGTCGTGGGATACGGCCGCCTTCCGGGTAGCCCTCCACGTACGATCGCAGCGACTCGATCGAGCTCACGCGCCATGCCCCCTCGTGGACTGCAATCAACTAGCCGAGAGGTGCGCCGGGCTCGTACTGCATCGCACAGGCAATGTTGCCCTCGGTATCGGAGAACTCAACGACCTTTCCCACACTTGGGATGTCGATGACGGCCGAGCGCAGGGTTCCGCCGGCGGACTTGATCGCCTCGACGGTGTCCCTGATCGAGCCCACGCTGATCGTGCAGCGAAAGCCGTTGATCGCGCCCTCGGCCGCCGGTCCGCGGCGCTTGGCGATCAGCCCGCGCGAAATGCCGTGCTCGGCCGGAGGCCCCGTGAAGATGTGGTAGAAATCGGGTGGTCCGCCGACCTCGAAGCGCCACC
>JASHYG010000448.1 GCA_030043215.1 Gammaproteobacteria bacterium | reverse complement strand
GGCCCGAGCGCCAGCTCCGACCCAGGCACGGGGGCCCGCGCCACCGCACTCACGATATTCGACAATCCCGTACTCCGTCCCGCCAACGTGACGGTCGACCCGCGCGTGTTGTCCTTCGACATCGAGACCGACGCCAAGGGTGAGCGCCTGCTTGCGATCTCCCTGTTTGCGCCTGGCGTCGATGAAGTCCTGATCGTCGACGGCAGCGATCGGCCCATGCCGGAGCGCGCGATCCGGTGTGCCGGTGAACTTGCGGCGCTCGACACCTTCTGCGATCGCATCGCCTCCTTCGATCCCGATGTGATCACGGGCTGGAACATCATCGACTTCGATCTGAGTGTCCTGCAGAGAATCGCCGCGCGCCTGCACCACCGTCTCAGTCTCGGCCGCGACGCGGGCGCGATGCGCATTCGCAAGGCCGAAGGCTACTTCGGCAGCGGCCAGGCCACGATTCCCGGCCGCGTGGTGCTCGATGGGATCGATCTGCTGCGCGGCGCATTCGTGCGCATGGACGACTACTCGCTCGATGCCGTCGCGCGGGAGATCCTCGGCGAAGGCAAGGCGGTGGCTGGAGATGTACGCAACCGCATGGCGGAGATCATCCACAACTATCGGCACGACCTGCCGGCCTTCGCGCTCTACTCCCGCACCGATGCGCGCCTCGCTTATCAGATCCTCGACAAGCTCAACGTCGTGAGGCTCGCGTTTGCGCGCAGCCAGCTGACGGGCATGACGCCGGATCGCGTATCGGCCAGCATCGCGTGCTTCGACTTCCTGTATCTCTCGGCGCTCGATCGGGTCGGCGTCGTCGCCCCGAGCGTGCGCGGCGGCGATTCCCGCGTCCAGGGCGCGCAGCAGGGCGGGCACGTGCTCGAGCCGGTGACCGGCCTGCACCACAACGTCTGGGTGTTCGATTTCAAGAGCCTGTATCCGAGCCTCATCCGTACGTTCAACATCGATCCGCTGAGCTACGTGCCGAGCCCGCGGCCGGAGGCCGACCTGATCCGCACGCCCGGCGGCGCTTTCCGGCGCGAGCCCGGTATTCTCCCCGGGCTGCTCGACGAGCTATTCCCGCAGCGCGAGGCGGCCAAGAGCAGGCACGACGACGTGGCGGCACACGCCATCAAGATCCTAATGAATTCCTTCTACGGCGTGCTGGGCACGCCTGCGTGCCGCTTCTTCAACCCGGCGCTCGCGAACTCCATCACCGGTCTCGGCAAGGAGATGCTGCTCTGGTCCAAGCGCTGGTTCGAGACCGCGGGCTTCGCGGTTCTCTACGGCGACACGGACAGCCTCTTCGTCCGCTCGGCCGACAGCGACCCCGATCGGGCCCGCGGGCAAGCGCGTGAGCTCGCTGCTGCGCTGAGCGCGGAGCTCGCCCGCCACATCGCCGCCCGCTGGCGCGTGCAAAGCCGTCTCGAGCTGGAATTCGAGAAGCTGTACCTGAGATTGTTCCTGCCGCATGCCCGCCACAGCGCACGCGGCGCAAGCAAGCGCTACGTCGGGCTGCTGCGCGACGCGGGAGCAGACGCCGTCGAGTTCGTCGGCATGGAGGTCGTCCGCCGCGATTGGACGGCGCTCGCCAAGCGTGTTCAGCGCGAGCTCTATCAGCGCCTGTTCACCGATCAGCCGGTCGATGCGTACCTCGCGGAGATCGTGAGCCGGGTTCGCAAGGGCGAGCTGGACTCGGAGCTCGTCTATCACAAGAACCTGCGGAAGGATGCGGGCGACTACACGGCGACCACGCCGCCGCACGTCGCGGCCGCACGCAAGTCGAGCCAGCCTCCGGGCCGGCTGATAAGCTACGTCATGACCACCGCCGGCGCCGAGCCGCTCGATAACCTGCAGCACCCGCTCGACCGGGAGCATTACGTCGACAAGCAGGTACAACCCGTCGCCGAGCCGGTGCTCGAGGCCCTCGGTCTCGATTTCGAGCGCGTGATCGGCGACACGCGGCAGCTCGATCTGTACAGGTCCTGACGGGGGCCGTCCCATGAGCAACGAGGAAGGTCCGGTCTTGATCGTGGGGGGCGGCCTGGTCGGATTGTCCGCTGCGATGTTCCTCGCCCAGAATGGCGTCGGATCGATCGTGGCGGAACGGCTGCGCAACACGTCGGCGTTGCCGCGCGCGGCTTACTTCCATCTTCGCACGCTGGAGCTGTTTCGGTCCGCGGGGATCGAGAAACAGGTGCAGCACCAGTCGGAGCGGGAATTCACGCCCGAGGGGGCCATCGTCGCACTGGAGTCGCTCGCCGGGAAGCAGATAGCCGCCTTCGTGCCGAGCCTCAACGAGGGCGTCGAGGCGTTGAGCCCTTGCCGGCGTCTGTTCATCACCCAGCCCGGGCTCGAGCCGATCTTACGGGCGCGCGCTGAGGCAGCGGGCGCCAGGTTTCTCGACGGCTGGGAGCTCGCCGGCTTCACTCAGGATCGCGACGGCATCACGGCAACGGTCAAGGATGGCGGCTCGGGCGCGGAGCGCCGGCTCCGCGCTCGATACCTGATCGGCGCCGACGGAGCGCGAAGCAGGACGCGCGAGCTGCTCGGCATTCCCGTGGACGGGCGAGGCACTTTCTCGAACAGCCTCACGATCTACTTCCGCGCCGACGTGGCGCGGCTCATGGCCGGGCGCAATCTGAGCGTCATGTACATCATCAACCCGACGCTGAGCGGGTTCGTGCGCCTCGACAAGGAGAACCGGCGGGGATTCCTGGCCGTCAATACCGTCGGAGACCCTTCGAAGCCGGAGGCGGGCAACGCCGCGGCGGACACCAGCGAGAAGCGCGTGCTCGAGCTGGTGCGCTCCGCGATCGGGGCTCCCGATATCGCGGTCGAGATCGAAGGTGTCGCTCGCTGGCGAGCCGTCTCGGATGTCGCGCGGCGCTATCGGGATGGGCGAGTCTTTCTCGCCGGCGACGCCGCCCATGTCATGCCGCCCACCGGCGGCTTCGGCGGCAACACCGGAATTCACGACGCGCACAATCTTGCCTGGAAGCTCGCCCTGGTGCTGAGGGGTGCTGCCGGACAGGAATTACTTTCGACCTACGAGGAGGAGCGGCGGCCCGTCGGCAAGCTGACCGTCGAGCAAGCCTACACCCGGTACGTCACGCGCACCGCACCTCATCTCGGTGCCCAGGACTTCGAGCCTCAAGCCGCCGAATCGAACATCGAGCTCGGCTACCTCTACCATTCCCCCGCCATTCTGCCGGAGGACGCTGCGAGCGCCTTGCACGAGGATCCGAGCCAATCCCTGGGGCGCCCCGGCTCGCGCGCGCCGCACCTCTGGCTCGAGAGGGCTGGCAGGCGAATCTCGACGCTCGATCTCTTCGGCAGATCCTTTGTCTTGCTGGCCGGACCGCGGGGCGACGCTTGGCGCGGCGCCTCGCGCGAAGCGGCCGGAGCTCTGGCCGGTCTCGATCTCGATGCCTATGTCGTCGGGTCGGATCTCCTCGATTCCGCGGAGTGCTTCATGCCGGCCTACGGGCTGTCGGCATCGGGCGCCGCACTGGTCCGCCCGGACGGCTTCGTCGCATGGCGATCAAGGGACGGAGCGGCGAATCGCGCCGAGAGGTTGACGCGGGCGCTACTTCAAATCGTGTCGCGGACCGCATGAGCGCACGGCGAGCGCGGCCCGGCGAGCGGCTGACGGCCCCTAGCCGTGTGGCGCGCCGCCTCTCGGCTGATAGCTTCCGGCGGGCGAGCGAAAGGGAATCGCGAGCCGGTTCCAGCCGTTGATCGCGACGATGGCGAACGTGAGATCGACGATCTCCTTCTCCGAGAAGCGCTTCCTCAGCTCCGCGTAGAGCGCGTCATCGTCGTGCATCTCCGAGACGCGGGTGACCGCCTCCGTCCAGGCGAGCGCCGCCCGCTCGCGCTCGTTGAAGAAAGGCGTCTCGCGCCATGCGGCCAGGGCGTAGAGCCGCTGCTCCGTCTCTCCGGCCGCGCGAGCATCCTTCGTGTGCATGTCGAGGCAATAGGCACAGCCGTTGATCTGAGAGGCGCGGGTCTTCACGAGCTCGAGCAGCGACTGCTCGAGGCCGCAACCCGAGAGATAGCCCTCGAGCTGCCTCAGAGCCGCGACGCCCTGCGGGGAAATCTTGAAAAAGTCGAGCCTGGGTGACATCGGTTTCTCCTCCTCGGTCGATGATACTCAAGAAACCCTCTTTCCGTCTCGGCGCGGCGCGCGCACACTTGATGACCACGTCAGTGCGTCAGGAGGAAGGTGGTATGGTCCGGACGAACGTGCGCAACGCCGTGCTCATCGCCGGTTTGCTTGCTCTCACGGCGGCTCATGCCGCCCAAGCGCCCTCGCCCTACGTGCAGGAGGTCCGAGCGGGGTTGGAGGAGATCTACGCATTTCGAACCACCCGCACCGAGCACCATTCGGGCACGACGGCGGCCTGCGCATCGGCGCCGTTTCATCCCGTGAACACCGACTACTACGAGAGCTGGTCGATCGGGCTTCGGTCGACCAGCAGCCGGGTCATCGACACACACGAGCGCGAGGTGGGGGGATTTACGGCTTGTTTCGGGCCGCTTACGCGTGATCAGCCGCTGCAGATGTTTGCGACGGGAAGTGTCGCGCACATTCCCTGGACGGGCGTTGGAGAGTGCCTGCCGCTCCCCTCGCGACCCCCGGTCCAGACGTTACTCGCCTTTACCTGCAATTTGAGACTGAGCGGTCTGCCGCCGGCTTACACGGGTGGCTTCGGCGTTTCGAGCACGCTCGCGCCGTTCATCAGCAGGGCACAACCGGCCACGGCGCACGTACCCGGCTATCTGTCCACCTCGGTGGTGGTGATTCGGCTATGGAGAAAGCCCACCGCTGCGCCGCGAGAGGGGCCCTCGGCTGACGGCGGGTAATCGCGAGCGGCCATCCGCCCCGCGATGTGTCCGCTTTTGAAGGCGATCTGGACCGCGGGACCCGCGGGCGGTAAGGTGAGGCTCATCCGCAACCGACACGGGGGATGAACATGAGCGGCCCTACTCCGATGAGCCTCGAGCCGGATGACCTGAGCGACCGCTCGACATTCCCGCAGACATCGCGCCGTCTGTTCCTGCAAGCCTGCGGTGCCCTGGCGGCGACTCCCTGGGCGGCACGCGTGGTCGCGGCCGCCGCAGCGGCGCCACTGCAGCTTCCCTTGCACCTCAGTCAACTCATCAACCATATCGGCATCTCCGTTCCCGACGTGACGAAGTCGGCCACCTTCTACAGCCATCTCTTCGATGGCTCCAGAATCTCGGGGCAGGAGCAGCCATCCTTGCGCTACATCATCAACTTCTACCCTGGGGCAATGTCCGTCGGGGACCTGCAGGGCGCAGCCGGAGGCGCCCAGACGCAAGCGCTGATCGATCATTTTTGCGTTGCCGCCGAGCCGTACGACTCCGCAGCCTGGCGGGCTCGGCTCGATCAGGACGGGATTCGGTACTTCGCGGGGGGAAGCTTCGTCAGTATCGACAGCATTCCCGTGCAGCTCATCGGAGGACGCAGCAGCGCGGCACCGCGTCGGCCGCCTCCCGCAGGCGGTGGTGGCGGGTTCAAGCCCATGCCGCCTCTCTATACCGGACAGCCGCTCGTGAAGGCTCAGGGCTTCGAGCACGTGATGCTGCAGGTCTCCGACCTCGACGCGGCGACGGCGGCCTTTCGGAAGCTGTTCGGCCTGGTTCCACACCGATCCGGCGCCTCCGAGGTGTTCCTCAGCGTGGGCACCGTGCGGCTTGGGCTTCGTAAAGCCGCCGATGGCGAAAAGCCGAGCATTGCCTCTTACGCGATCAGGGTCGCGAAATTCGACCGCTCGCGCGTGAGCGATGGACTCGAGGCGCTCGGCGCGAAGGTCGAGCCTGCCCCACATCGCGAGCGGCGGACCGTTCTGCGCTTCGCCGATCCCGACGGGATCGCATGTGAGCTGTGGGCGGTGTGACCGGATCGGTGACCAGGCCGCCCACGGCCCCGTGGCCCATTACAGCCCGAGCTCGCTGAGCCCCGGATGATCGTCCGGACGCCGGCCGAGCGGCCAGTGAAACTTGCGCTCGGACTCCTGGATGGGCAGGTCGTTGATGCTGGCGTGCCGGCGTCTCATCAATCCATCCCCGCCGAACTCCCAGTTCTCGTTCCCATAAGAACGAAACCAGTTGCTAGAGTCGTCGTGCCACTCGTAAGCAAACCTCACGGCGATCCGGTTGCCCTCGAAGGCCCAGAGCTCCTTGATCAATCGATAGTCGAGCTCCTTCCTCCACTTGCGCTCGAGGAACGCTCGGACCTCCTCGCGGCCGCTCAGGAACTCGGAGCGATTTCGCCACTTCGTGTCGGGCGAGTAGACGAGGGCGACCCGCGAGGGGTCGCGCGAATTCCAGCCGTCCTCGGCCTGCCTCACCTTTTGAGCCGCGGTCTCGCGCGTGAAGGGCGGCAGCGGCGGGCGGACTTCGGAATGGGCCATGGCGAGCTCCTGACAGATTGATGCGTCCAGGCGCCGGGTGGCGACCGGGTGCGCAAGCCTATCTTGAGCCCAAACTCACGGCAATTTGCGGGTACAATCTCCGGCTGCTGATTCCGGCGCCCGCCCGGAGCATTCGTGGGGACGAGGACTTCCGCTGGGGGTGAATTCATGAGCAAGCACGGGATTGAGACCATTGCGATGGCTGCGAGCCTGGCGCTGCTCGCCTGCGGGTGCAGTCAGGGACCGCAAGGCGGCAGCCCGGCCACGCCCTCCGCGGCAAAGCCGGCGACCGCATCCGTTGCCTCCGCCGGGGCCGGAGCGCCCGCGCCCGCCTCCGCTCCATCCCAACCGGCTCCCTTCGAGCTGAGCACGCAGTACAACCCGTGCGACGACTTCTACGATTACGTCAATGCCAAGTGGACGGCCAGCCATCCCATCCCCTCCGATCACACGAGCTGGGGCGCTTTCGACGAGTTGCAGGAGAAGAACCTCGCGGAGCAGCGCGCGATCGTGGAGGCCGCGGCCCAGAGCGCCGATCACGATCCGGCCGGATCCATCGAGCAGAAGCTCGGCTGGCTATACGCCTCAGGCATGGATACGGCCGCCATCGACAAGGCCGGCTTCGATCCGATCAAGCCCCAGCTCGACGCCATCGCGCAGCTGAGGCGCGCCGATATCCCGGGCTTCATCGACAAGCGATATAACGAGGGCGACTCCTACCTCTTCTCGTTCACATCCGAGGCCGACTTCAACAACGCCGAGTTGCAGATCGGCTTCGTCGATCAGGCGGGCCTCGGACTGCCGACCCGGGACTACTACCTCGAGCCCCAGTACGCGGACCTGCGCAAGGCATACGTCGCGTACGTCGCGAAGTCGCTGGAGCTCACCGGCGTGCCCGCGGCCGACGCTGCGAAGCAGGCCGCGGAGGTGCTCGGCTTCGAGACCGTGCTCGCCCGGGCCTCGCTGTCGCCGACCGCGCTGCGCGACCTCGACAACGAATACCACTTCGTGACCGTCGCGCAGGCCGACAAGTTGAGCCCGCATTTCAGCTGGCAGGATTTCTTCGCCGCACAGGGCGTGAGCGTCGGCAAGGGATTCTCGCTCGATCAGCCGAAGTTCATTGTGGCGCTCGACCGGCAGCTCAAGAGCGCGCCGCTCTCGCAGTGGCAGGCCTACCTTCGCTTTCACACCATCGATAACGCCGCGCCCTTCCTCAGCCAGGCGTTCGAGGACAATCACTTCGACTTCTACCAGAGGACGCTGAGCGGGCAGCCCGAGCAGCGGCCGCGCTGGCAGCGCGTGCTCGGCGCCGTCAACGCGTCGATGGGCATGGGGCTCGGGCAGCTCTACGTCGCCAAGTACTTCCCGCCGGCCGCCGAGGCGCGCGCCGAGAAGCTCGTCGCCAACATCCACGACGCGCTCGCGCAGCGCATCGAGAACGTCGCCTGGATGAGTGAGGCGACCAAGGCCAAGGCGCTCGACAAGTTGAAGATGTTCCTCCCCAAGATCGGCTATCCGGACCCCGGCGAGTGGCGCGACTGGACGGGGTTGAAAATCGTCCCCGGCAGCTACTTCGCGGACGTGGAGGCGGCAAGCAAGTTCAATTACCACTACGACATCGGCAGGATCGGCAAGAAGACGGACCGCCGTGAGTGGGACATGACGCCGCAGACGATCAATGCCTACTACGACCCACAGACCAATACGATCAATTTTCCGGCCGCCATCCTACAGCCGCCCTTCTTCTTCGCGAACGGCGACGATGCGCTCAACTACGGCGGCATCGGCGCGATCATGGGTCATGAGTCGAGCCACGGATTCGACGATCAAGGCCGCCAGTTCGATGGCGCGGGCAACCGCCGGAACTGGTGGACCGAGAAGGACAGGGCCCAGTTCGATGCGCGCACCAAGCTGCTGGTGCGGCAGTTCGACGCCTACGCCCCCATCGAGGGTAAGCCGAAGCTGCACGTCAACGGCAGCCTGACGCTCGGAGAGAACATCGCCGACCTGGGCGGCCTCAACATCGCCTACGATGCGCTACAGACGGTGCTCAAGGACAACCCCGATCTGGCGAGCGGGAAGATCCAGGATCTCACCGAGGATCAGCGGTTCTTCCTGAACTTCGCACGCGTGTGGCGCAGCACCGACCGCGAGAAATACGCCGAGCTGCTGCTCAACGTCGATCCGCACGCGCCCGAGCGGATCCGCGCCATCGCCGCGCCGTCCAACATGCCGCAGTTCGCCCAGGCCTTCGAGTGCAAGGCCGGGGACAAGATGGTGCGGCCGCCCGGCGAGCTGGTGAAGATCTGGTAGCTACTTGAACAGCGACAGCGGAATGGCCTGCGCCATCGCGGCATAGCCGGCGTCGCTGCCGTGCAGGTGGTCTCCGTGCTGGTAGCTCTCCCGGATGCGGTTGGGCTGGCTCGGATCGCGCATGACGGCATCGAAATCGATCACACCGTCGAACTCGTGGCTGGTCCGGATCCAGGTATTGATCGCGCCGCGCACGGCGTCTCCGTCCGTCGAGTAGTAGCCCGAGCCCCCATACGGGGTGATCGTCGCGCCGAGCACCTTGAGTCCCTTGGCGTGTGCGCGCGCGATCAGCTGGCGGTAACCCGCCTGCATCGACCGGAATGTCACCTTGCTCGCGCCGTTCGCGTTGAACAAGCGGGCCATCGGTCCCTGCATGTTTCCGTACGAGATGCCGAGGTCATTCACGCCTAGGAAGACGATCACGATCTTCGCGCCCGTCACAGACAGCACATCTCGATCGAACCGCGCGAGCGCGCTCTGGCCGGCTCCATCGGCCAGGAGGCGATTGCCGCTGATGCCCATGTTCACGACGCCCCAGGCGTCGTTCCGCTCGTCGAGCCGGTTCGCGAGCAGATCCGGCCACCGCCGGTCGGCGTCCACCGTCGAGCCGACTCCGTCCGTGATGGAGTCGCCCAGCGCCACCACCGCACGCGCGTCCCGGGCGGGTAGAACGTCCACTCCGGAGAGGAAGGCGCGCATCTGCAGCGTCTGCTTCGGCACGAATGACTGCCCCGCGAAGTCGCCGACCGCGGAGACAAACGCATTCTGCATCCCGGTTTGGTGACAGGTGCACGGACCGGTGTCGCCGGGGAAATACACGCTGATGGACAGCGAGCTCAGCGGCTTCACCGGCAGATCGACGGGGTCGCTCAGCAAGGGCGCGGCAGCCGGGATCGAAGCCGTAGCCTGCCCCGAGAACATCACGCGCCGCTCGGTGCCGGGCTGGACGTTACCCTTTTCATCCGACAGCGCGACGAACGCCGTGCCGATGACGAGCGGCTTCGTTCCATATTCGTTGGAGAAGCGAATGCGAATCCGCGAGCCTCCGAGGCTCACGCGAATGGTTTGCCGAATGGTCTGGTTCGCGAAGCTCGGGCTTCCGGGGAACGGCCCGCGTGCCGTCGTCGCCGGCTCCGGCGCGGCACCCCAGGTTTGCACCCACTCCGACGCCTGCCCGATCGAGCACGCGGCAAGCGACAGCACAACATACCAGGCCGCGTAGCAGGCCTTCCGGGTCGCGAGCATGAGATTCCCCCTTGCCGATCGGCGCTGGCGATATGCCTCGACACCAGGATCGGGTGCACCCATCATAATCTACCTTGCCTCCGGTGGGCGACCGGGCTCCCGCATCTTGGAGCCCATCGAGCGCACGACGGACCGGGCAATCATCAGCTCCTCGTCGGTGCGTATGACCCGCAGTTTGACGCGCGCCGCATCCTGCGAGATCAACGGTGCGTTCGACGCATTGCGCTGCGGATCGACCTCGATCCCGAGAAAGCCGAGTCCGTCGCAGATGCGCGCGCGGATGAGCGGCGCATTCTCACCGATGCCCCCCGCGAAGACGAGCGTGTCAACCCCGCCGAGCGCTGCGGCTAAAGCGCCGATGCACTTCCTCACCTGGTAACAGAAGAGCTGCACGGCTTCCGCCGCCCGCTCATCGGTACTTTCCTGAGCGAGCAAGTCGCGCACATCGGAGCTGATCTCCGATACGCCGAGAAGCCCGGACTCATGGTTCACCATGCGATCGAACCGCGCCGCGGTCATGTGCTCCGTACGCGCCAGGAATCTGACCAGCCCCGGGTCCAGATCGCCCGATCGGCTGCTCATCGGAAATCCCGAGGCCGGCGTGAAGCCCATGCTGGTGTCGATGCTGCTGCCGTCGCGCACGGCCGCCATGCTGGCGCCGTTGCCGAGATGCGCGAGAATCACGCGGCCCGACGTTGCCGCGCCGTCGCCGAGGCGTGCGAGCTCCTCCAGCAGGTAGGAGTAGGACAGACCGTGGAATCCGTAGCGCTCCACGCCCTGCGCCTGATAGCGCCGCGGGATGGGAAGGAGCTTCGCAACGCGCGGCATGCCGCGGTGGAATGCGGTGTCGAAGCAGGCCACCTGGCGCAGCTGCGGATACCGCCGCCGAAAGGCCTCGATCAGCTCGATCTCGCGCGGCAGGTGATCCGGATCGTAGGATATGAGCCGACGCAGCTCGTCCATGAGCTCCGCCGTGATCGGCGCGGGCTCCGTGCGCTGCATGCCGTGCACCACACGATGCCCCACCGCGCCGACGGAGTCGAAGCCCACCCGCTTCTCGAGCCAGTCGATCAGGACGGTCGCTGCCGATGAGCGATCGGGGACCGCAATGCTGCCGCGTGCCGGAGGATCCGCGGTGGGCTCCTCGAAGCTCAGAATCGCCCCGCCCAGGCCCAAGCGATCCAGCTTTCCATGGAGCCGTCGCTCGAGCGCCGCGCCGCCCCGATACAGCGCGAACTTGATGCTCGAGGAGCCGGCGTTGATCGTGAGGACGCCTGGTTTTGCGGATGGCATGGGGAGTTCCTTTCGTCCGCAGACGCACCGAGGGCTGCGGCTCGCCTTTCCGGCTGGACCCGGCCGCTCCGTGCCGCCAAGGCGGCCGTCAGGGCCTCACGCAGCTGAACCTCGCGGCATCGTCGATACTGCCGTGCCCCGAGTATCGCGCCACCTGGGGGTATGGGCAAAGCGGGCGTGTGCGCGTGACGCGATGGCCCTCCACGTGGCTTGCGGGTATCGAATCGGGTGCCTTGTGCTTCTCCACCCAGTCGATCAGCGCCGTCACCGCATCGAATCGGTCGGTCCCGATTCCTCCGCTGCAATGAGTCATGCCGGGCACCATGAACAGACGGAAGAACTCTCCCGTCTGCGGTCCATTGCGAGCGACCGCCTGCTCGTAGTACTGGACGCCCACCAGCGGCTGCAGAACTTGATCCGCCCATCCGTAGGTCATGATCAGCTTTCCGCCGCGGGCTCGGAATCTCGTGAGGTCGGGGTTCGTCGCGTTGACCTTCTTGCCCCATGCGTCCAGCAGGTGCGCATCGCGATCGAAATCGAACGTTCGATAATCGTAGTGGGGCCGCGGCGGCGCATACACCAGGTAACGCATCGTGTTCTCGGCCAGATTGAAGTCGGCGGGCTTCATCCCGGGCCGGG
>JASHYG010000447.1 GCA_030043215.1 Gammaproteobacteria bacterium | reverse complement strand
GGGAGAGCGCAGATCGACTTGCTGTTCGATGTGCGGGGAGGCTCGGTCTATTTGTTCGAGCTGAAGTTTTGCGAGCGCCCCTTCGTGATGACGCGACCAGAAGCCGAAAAGCTCGAGCGCCGAAAAAGGGTGCTCGACGCCCATTTCAAGGCGCAACGCAGCATCATCGTCTGCCTCCTCGCGACAGCGGGTGTGGGACACAACGAACACTCGAAAAGAGTCGTGGACTTGATCGTCGATGCCGAGGCATTGTTCCACAACGCTCATTAGAGGCGCTTGTGCCGCGAATCGGGAGGGATGGGGTGGAGCCGCCATTCGACCTCGAGGGTCCGGGGCGCATAGACTCTGCGGTGGACATCGAAAGAACGGCCCGGTCACAACGATGAGATCGTCCGATCCATAAGAACGCGGAGTTCCCCTTGTCGGGCATTTTCATCAGCTACCGCCGCAGCGACAGCCCCGACGCCACGGGCCGCATTTACGATCGCCTCGTCGCCGAGTTCGGCAAGGCGCAGGTGTTCAAGGATGTGGATTCGATTCCGCTCGGGCGGGATTTTCGCGGGCATCTGAACGACATCGTGGGGAACTGCGGGGTGATGCTCGCCATCGTCGGTCCGCACTGGACGCAGGCGCGCGACACTGCAGGGCAGCGGCGGCTGGAGGATCCGGATGACTTCGTGCGGATCGAGCTGGAGACCGCGCTCGCCCGCGACATCCCCGTGGTGCCGGTGCTGGTTGGCCATGCGCAGCTTCCGATCGCCGCGGATCTGCCGGGGTCCTTGGCCTCGCTGGTGTTTCGCCAGTCGATTGCGGTGCGGCCGGACCCGGACTTTCACAACGATGCGACGCGCCTGGTGACGGCGCTGCGGGCGATCCTGGACCCGGCGGCGGCGGCGGCAGAGCAAGCGGCTGCCGCAGCGACCGGCAGGCAGAGCAGTGGACGCCTGGGCTGGATCGTGGCCGCGGTACTCGGCATCGCCGCCGCCGTGCTCGCGGTTCCCACGATCCGGTATCTGCGCGAAGTGCCGCCACCGGAAACGCGTGTCGACATCGTCACCCCTGCCACCGACCAGCCGGAATCGTTTGCACTCTCACCCGACGGACGGCAGATCGTATTCGTGGCCTCCGGTGAGGATGGCGTTTCACGCCTGTGGCTGCGGTCCCTGAATACGACGACGGCGCAGCCGCTGGCGGGCACCGAGGGTGCGCGCTATCCCTTCTGGTCCCCCGATAGCCGGTCGGTGGCGTTTTTCGCGAGCGGCGAGTTGCAGCGCCTCGACCTCGGGGGCGGAGCGCCACGCGCTCTCGCTGCAGCCCCCAGTGGGAAGGGCGGAGCATGGAGTGCAGACGGTGTCATCATGTTCGCGCCGGGCCCTTTGGGGCCGCTGTCGCGCATCCCAGCCACGGGGGGCTCAGCGGTAGCCGCCACGAAGCTCGCGGCGAAACAGGTGGCGCAAGGCTTTCCGGTCTTCCTCCCTGATGGCCGGCATTTCCTGTTCTTGTCGGTAGGCGCCCCGGAGACGCACGGGACTTATCTCGCCGCGCTCGGCACGACCGATGTGCAGCGACTCACTTCGGCCGTAAGCCGCAGCGCCTATCTCCCCTCAGGCTGGCTGCTGTGGGGACAACCCGGTGGCAACCTGACGGTGCAGCGGCTAGACATCGCGCGGCAGACACTCATGGGGGATCCCATGACGATCGCCGACGGAGTCGTCGATTATGCGTTTTCCGTATCGGCGACGGGACTGGTGGCCTACCGCACGGGAGCCGGCAGTGTGCGACGGCAACTGACGTGGTTCGATCGCACCGGCAAGCCGCGCGGGGCATTGGGTGATCCGGATGAGAGTCTCATGTACCCGAGCCTCTCGCCCGATGGGCAACGGGCCGTGGTGAGCCGCGCGGTGCAGGGGCACGAGAATATCTGGCTGCTCGACGGCACTCGCACGAGCCGTCTGACGTTCGATCCAACCGCCGATTTAGTCCCCGTCTGGTCGCCGGATGGCCGCTCGATCGCGTTTGCTTCTTCTCGAAGCGGAACATACGACCTTTATCGGCAGGCCGTGGATGGCTCGGGCACCGCGGCGCTGCTCGTGGCCTCCCCGCAGATTAAGGTACCGTCCGACTGGTCCAGGGACGGGCGGTTCCTGCTCTATTACAGCATCGATCCGCAGACGCAAGCCGACCTGTGGGTGCTGCCGATGACGGGGGATCAGAAGCCGTGGATCTTCTTGAAGACGCCGTTCGATGAAGCCTATGGGCAGTTCTCGCCCGACGGCCGGTTCGTGGCGTACGTGTCGGACGAATCGGGACGCTATGAGATTTACATCCGCCCGTTCACCCCGCCGGGTGAGGCGAGGAACCCGGCCGGGGGGCAGTGGCAGATCTCGACGAACGGGGGTATCCAACCCCGCTGGAGTGCCGATGGACGGGAGCTGTATTACCTCGACCCGGCGGGCCGGCTGATGGCGGTGTCGATCACGGTGACGGGCGCGACCGTCGCACCGGGCACGCCGGTGCCGCTATTTCCGACGAAGATCCTCGGAGGTGGAGGGGACAATGCGGCGGATTTCCCCGAATACGCCGTGGCCCGCGACGGCCGGTTCCTGATCAACACGGTGCTCGATGAGAACCGATCCACCGCTCCCATCAGGCTGATCCTGAACTGGCAGCCGCCGAGCCAGTGAACGGCTCACCCGCCAATCTTTCTATCCTACCGCCGCGAGGATCAGGCGGCTGACGCGGGAATGGCCGGTTGCGGGCACGGCCAGATGCGTAGTAGCACACGTTGCAGGCGTATCAAGGACCTCCGCGGAATCTGCAAGAGAGCTCGGCCCGCGCGTGACCGAATTTGCCGTTCCGATTCTGAGGGCGGCACGACGGACTCGCTGAGTGCGGGTCCGACGAGGCGCACAGCGGCTCCGAGAGATCGAGCGGTTCAAGTCGGCGACAACCGCCCAATCACCAGGCTGAATGGGCCTTCCCAGTGCCACCATTCGACCTCGAGGGTGCCGGACGCATAGACTCTGCGGTGGACATCGAAAGAACGGCCCGGTCACAACGATGAGATCGTCCGATCCATAAGAACGCGGAGTTCCCCTTGTCGGGCATTTTCATCAGCTACCGCCGCAGCGACAGCCCGGACGCTACGGGCCGCATTTACGATCGCCTCGTCGCCGAGTTCGGCAAGGCGCAGGTGTTCAAGGATGTGGATTCGATTCCGCTCGGGCGGGATTTTCGCGGGCATCTGAACGATATCGTCGGCAACTGCGGGGTGATGCTCGCCATCGTCGGTCCGCACTGGACGGAGGCGCGCAACCCCGCGGGGCAGCGGCGGCTGGAGGATCCGGATGACTTCGTGCGGATCGAGCTGGAGACAGCGCTCGCCCGCGACATCCCCGTGGTGCCGGTGCTGGTTGGCCATGCGCAGCTTCCGATCGCCGCGGATCTGCCGGGGTCCTTGGCCTCACTGGTATTTCGCCAGTCGATTGCGGTGCGACCGGACCCGGACTTTCACAACGATGCGACGCGCCTGGTGA
>JASHYG010000446.1 GCA_030043215.1 Gammaproteobacteria bacterium | reverse complement strand
CGATGTGATTCAGCAATTGCTGTGGCTCGGGCGTGAAGACGATCTCGACGTTGACTGCGCATCTTTGGCCGGCTCTGCGGGTCGGTGCACCGATGCTGTGCGCAATCTCCTTCACGCGGCGCGAGACAAAGGCGCCGGCCTGCGAGTCCAGTCCGGTCACTCGCGGGCACACATCTACCCGCCAGCGGCCGATTTGGTGGATGACGGGGCTCACCGTCCCATGCAATTTCACGAATTGGATGGCGACACGCTTCAACGTGTGCCGGTCGAGCTTCGAGGCGGTGACCCGTACCTCCTGCAACGGATGAGAATCCTGCGGCGCCGGCTGATCGGTAGGCTGCGCCGCAGGGGCCACGGCCGAGATGAGCATCGCGCCGAGAAGGACGGCTGCCCAACGAGAAATACGAAGTGTCCGACGTGACATCTGCCTAGCCATCGTCAGCCCTCCACCGAGCTGGAGCCGCGGCACAATTATCGCACTACTGGGCGTTTCGCCGCGCCCACTCAGAGCATGAGTAACACGCCGTGTGGTGTCTGGAGGAAATCTCGGGCGTGGCGAACGCGCCGTCAAAATAACCCACTACATATGCACCTGATTTACTTTATAATTTTAACAGAATGTGATAACCTCCGAGCACTTTCTTGCGGACTGCAAGCCGCAGTGAGACAGGGAATGGGACACTTTGCGACGTAGGTCATATGCTTGCAGTCCGCAAGAAAGTGCTCGGAGGGACTGACGACGAGAAAGATTGACTCCGCGCCCGAAGTCCCTATTATCGTGCGCATTCCCTAGGTTACTTCCTCCCCGCCGGACACGCTCGCAAGGGCCCCGGCGGGGTTATCCTATTCCCTTGTCTAAGGCGAAGGCTGCGCCATGCCAGAAGAGCCAGCGGTCAAGCGCGCAATTGCTTTCTTCGACGGCCAAAACCTCTTTCACGCTGTAAAGAAAGCGTTCGGCTACACGTTCCCCAACTACGATGCTCCGAAGCTAGCCCGCGCGGTATGCCACGCAAGAGGCTGGCAACTGGAGCAGGTCCGCTTCTACACTGGCGTGCCAAGCCCAGAAGGTAACGCATCCTGGAATACGTTCTGGACACGCAAGCTCCTGACGATGAGTCGAGCCGGGGTCCACGTCTTTTCTCGTAGCCTGCGCTACCGAAACAAGGTTGGCTCGGGCGGTGCTCCGGTATTAGTCGGCGAGGAGAAGGGTATTGACGTGCGAATCGCGATCGACGTGCTCTCATGCGCGTTTCGCGGCCACTGTGACGTGGCGTTGGTATTTAGCCAGGACCAAGACCTATCCGAGATTGCCGATGAAGTCCGCCTCATCGCGCAGCAAGAGAACCGTTGGCTTAAGGTCGCAAGCGCGTACCCAGTAAGCGCCGCCGCCGATAACAGGCGCGGTATCAACAAAACCGATTGGGTGAAGATCGACCGCGCCGTATACGACAGCTGCATTGATCCGTGGGACTATCGAAAAGAGGCGCCGACTGCCTAAACTGCTTTTCGAGAGGCACCTCGAACGAGCGCCACTACGCGGCCCGCATACCGTTTGATCGGCAACTCTTCTGCGGGCTCACGATTCCAATTTAGGTTCGTCCTCCTCGAGCGGCTCGCTAGGCCCTCGCAGCCAGCCGAGCGCGCACGCCCGCCGCTGTGCCTGCGAGTAGCTCTCCCCCATCTTGTTGCAGACGTGGCAGAACAGGTCCGCCGTCCGTTCCGCGTCGTAGACCGCTGAATGCGCTTGGCTCGAATCCCAGTCCATGCCGGCGACAGTGACCGCTTTGGCGAGCACCGTCTGCCCGAGGGCTGCGCCGGCGAGCGTCGCGGTATCGAAGCAGGAGAAGGGATGAAAGGGGTTGCGCTTCACCTCCGCGCGCGCGACGGCGGCGTTCAGGAATCCGAGGTCGAACGCCGCGTTGTGCCCGACGAGGATGGCGCGCCGGCAGTCGTAGGCGCGCGCTGCGTGGCGCACCTCGCGGAACACTCTGAGGAGGACGTCGCGCTCCGGGAGCGCGGGGCGCAGGGGATGGAACGGATCGATGCCGTTCACGCTGAGCGCGGCCGGATCGAGGCGCGCACCCGGGAAGGGCTGCACGTGATAGCTCACCGTCGCGCCGCGCTTGAGCACGCCGCTCGTGTCCATGTCGATGAGGACCGCCGCGATCTCGAGCAGCGCATCCGTCGCGGCATGGAACCCGCCGGTTTCCACGTCGATGACGACGGGAAGGAATCCCCGGAACCGGTGTGCCATGAGCACGCCTGGCGCGGGCTGTGGGGCGGCGATGCTTGCGGGGATCTCGCTCATGCGGCCATCCGCCAGGCGACGGTCTCACCGGCCCGCAGCGGCACGAGCTCGTCGGGCCCGAAGGGATAAGTCTCCGGCACTCGCCACGGTTCCCTGCGCAGCGTGATCTCCTCCGTGTTGCGCGGCAGCCCATAGAAATCGGCCCCGAATTCCGAGGCAAAGCCCCGCAGGGCCTCGAGCCGGCCCGCGGCCTCGAAGACCTCCGCGTAGAGCTCGATGGCGGCGTGGGCGCTGAAGACTCCCGCGCAGCCGCAGGCCGCCTCCTTCGCGCTTCGCGGGTGAGGCGCGCTGTCGGTGCCGAGAAAGAACCGCGCATCGCCGCTCACGGCCGCAGCAACGAGCGCTGCCCGATCGGCGGAGGTCTTGAGCACGGGGAGGCAGAAATGGTGCGGGCGGATGCCGCCGGCGAAGAGCGCGTTGCGGTCGAGCAGCAGATGCTGCGGCGTGATCGTCGCGGCGAGCCCCGGCCGCGCGGCGCGAACGAAGTTGACGGCGCCGGCCGTGGTGATGTGCTCCAGGACGATGCGCAGCCGCGGGTGGCGCTGCGCGAGCGGCGCGAGCACCTGATCGATGAAGCGCGCTTCCCGATCGAAGATGTCCGTGGCGGCCTCCGTCACCTCACCGTGGACTTGCAGGACCATCCGTGCCTCGCTCATCCGCTCGAGCACGGCATCGATCCTCCGCACGTCGGTGACTCCCGACTCCGAGTGGGTCGTCGCACCCGCCGGGTACAGCTTGAAGCCGAAGATGCGCCCGCTGTCGCGCGCGCGGTCCACTTCCGCGGGAGCGGTCCGGTCGGTGAGGTAGAGCGTCATGAGAGGCTCGAACGCCGAGCCGCGGGGAAGACTCGAGCAGATTCGGCCGCGATAGGCGAGCGCGAGCTCCGTCGTGGTGACGGGAGGCTGCAGGTTGGGCATGACGATCGCACGGGCAAACCTCGCGGACGTGAAGGGCAGCACCGCGCGCATCGACTCTCCGTCGCGCAGATGCAGATGCCAGTCGTCCGGGCGCCGCAGCTTGAATGCGCTGGTCTGCGGAATGCTCATTGCCGCGCCTCGAGCGTATCGAGCACGCGAGTCCTCAAGAGCAGCTCGAGCGCATACCGTACTCCGAAGCCCGTCACATCGGTACGGATGTCGCCGAGACCCCCGGGGCGCACCGCGGAGGAGAGGTCCATGTGCACCCAGGGAACGCCCGCGGGCACGAACCGGCTCAAGAACCGCGCCGCGAGGATGTGGTCGCCTTTCGCCTCGGTTGCGCACTGCAGGACATCGGCGACCTTGCTCTCGAGGTCGGAGTCGTAATCGGCGTCGAGCGGGAAGTTCCACACCCGCTCGCCGCTCGCGCGTCCCGCGGCGGCCAGCGTCTCCGCGAGTCGGGGCTCGTTCGTGAACACACCGCTCATCCGCTCGGTGAGCGCGTACACGCACGTCCCGGTGAGGGTTCCGAAGTCGATCATCAGGCGCGGCCGGGTGCGGCCGGCGAGCGCGAGCGCATCGGCGAGCACCATGCGCCCTTCGGCATCCGTGTGGATCACCTGGATGGTCGTGCCGTTCGCCGCGCGTACCACCTCCTGCGGCCGATAGGCGCGTGGGCCGATGGAGTTCTCGGTGACGGCGACCCAGGCATCCGCCGCGAGCGGCGCGCGCAGCCGGGAGAGCGCGGCGAGCGTCGCGAGCGCGACGGCGCTGCCCGCCATGTCGGTGTGCATGTCGAGCATCGCGCGATGCGGCTTCAAGTTGGTGCCGCCGGTGTCGAACAGGATTCCCTTGCCGACGAGCGCGACATCCGGAGGCCCGCGCCGCCGGCGGGGCCGGTAGGCGAGATGGGCGATCCCGGCCGTTCGCTCTGCGTTGCCGCGCGATACGGCGAGAAAGGCGCCGGCGCCGAGGCGCTCGAGGGCCGGCTCGCCGAGCCACCGGGCCGCGAGCCGGTGCCGGCGCGCGAACGCGGCGATGAAGCGCCGATACGAGCGCGCATCGAGCACGTTCGGCGGCAGGGCAGTAAGAAAGCGCGCGACGTTGTTGCCGCTCGCAGCCGCCTCGATATAGGGGAGGTCGAGGCGCGTGCCGTCGACCAGCTCGATGCGGCGGAGCCTGCGCGGCCGCGGGGAGGGCTTGCGGAAGGCGGGAAGCTCGAATGCATCGGCGAGCGCGGCAGAGAGCAGAGCGCCGAGCGCACCCGCTGCGGCCCCGTTCCGCGCGGGTGCGACGAGCGCGACCCGTTCGGGCTCGCGGGAGTGAGCCTCCCGCAGCATGCGGCCCGCGAGTGCCAGAGTCTCGAAGGCGCTCGCGTCTCGCGGCAGGACGCCGAGCACCGCCCGGGTCTCGCGGGCATTCGCGAGCGTCGTGCTGCGCACCGCTCCGCCCGCGGGGATGGCGAGGGCACGGAGCTTGCGCCAGCGCTCGGCGTGCGGCAGATGCGCGAGGAGCGCGTCATCGGCCTCTTCCGGTAGAATCGCGAGTATTGCGTCGAGATCGGCCGCGGCGCGCTCGCTCAAATGCCCGCGATGCGCCACCCCGGGAGACCGCGGCAGAGGGGGAAGGGACAGGGCCGACATCATTCGCGGACGGCGTGGCTGCACTGCGGGCACCACGCACGCTCACGGCTCGGTTGCTTGACCGTCGGCAGCGAAATCCGGATCATGGGTGGGCTTTGTTCGGACGATGCGAATTCACGCGGATTGGCTTTCCGCATCCTAGCACAGCAGCCGCGCGCGCCCGCCGCGCTCAAGTCCGATCGGGATCGGCGGCGGCTTGGTTGAGTGGCTTCCCTCATGACTGAACTGCCGAAACTTCAAGATCTCGATCCCGTCGAGACCCAGGAGTGGCTCGAGTCGATGGACTCCGTGCTCAAGGTGCACGGCCCGGAGCGGGCGCACTTCCTGCTCGAGCGTCTCATCGACTACACCCGCCGCTCCGGCGCCTATCTGCCGTTCAAGCCGAACACGGCCTACGTCAATACCATCTCTCCCGGCCAGGAGCGCGACTATCCCGGCGATCGCGCGGTCGAGCGGCGCCTGGAGGCCTACCTGCGCTGGAACGCCCTCGCGATGGTCGTGCAGGCGAACCGCATCTCCTCGGAGTACGGCGGACACCTCGCGAGCTACGCATCCTCCGCGACGCTCTACGAGGTCGGCTTCAACCACTTCTGGCGCGCCCCCTCGGAGAAGCATCCGGGTGATCTCGTCTTCTTCCAGGGGCACTCCTCCCCCGGAATCTACGCGCGCGCATACCTCGAGGGACGCCTCGACGAGGAGCATCTGCACCATTTCCGCCAGGAGGCGGGCGGGAAGGGGCTGTCCTCTTACCCTCACCCCTGGCTCATGCCGAGTTTCTGGCAGTTCCCCACCGTGTCGATGGGCCTCGGGCCGATGCAGGCGATTTTCCAGGCGCGGTTCATCCGCTACCTGGAGCACCGCGGGCTCGCGCAGCCCTCGGACCGCAAGGTGTGGTGCTTCCTCGGCGATGGGGAGATGG
>JASHYG010000445.1 GCA_030043215.1 Gammaproteobacteria bacterium | reverse complement strand
CGGCGCCGCGCAGGAGGACGGGGCGGTCGCGAATTGCGACCGGGCCTGCCTCACCGGCATTCTCGACCAATACCTCGCAGGACTGATGGCGCACGATCCGTCGAGGGTTCCGTTCGCGGCGCACGTCAGATTCACCGAGAACAACGTGCAGCTGCGGATCGGCGACGGCCTCTGGGGCACGGTGAGCGGCATCCGGCACGACTCCGATCTCTCGTTCGCGGATACGGCCGACGGCGAGGTCGGCTACTACGGCGTGGTCGAGGAGCATGGCAATCCGGCCTACATCGCGCTGCGCTTGAGGGTCGCCGGCCGCAAGATCACCGAGGTCGAGTCGATCATCTGCCGCAAGGGGGACGGACCGGGTCCGACCGATCACTTCGGGGCGTTGAAGCACGACCCCTCGTTCTTCGAGACCGAGCCGGCGAGTGAGCGATCCTCGCGCGTGCAGCTGATCGAGCTCGCCAACGGCTATTTCAGCACGCTGCAGCGCAACGACGGCACGCTGCATACCCGGTTCGATCCGAGCTGCTCGCGCCTGGAGGATGGCTGGGACAGCGCCGGGGACCGAGAGGCCAAAGACCCCTTCACGAGGCTCTCCTGCGGCGGGCAGTTCAAGCTCGGATACTATCGATGGGACGACCGCGTGCGCGATCGCCGCTTCCTCGTGGTCGATCCGGAGCGCGGACTCGTCATGGCGCGCATGTTCATCGACCATCGCGCGGTGCTCACCGATTACACCTTGACGAACGGCGAGCACCGCGTCTCACCCATCAAGGCACCGCATACCTGGTGCGCGCTCGAGCTGTTCAAGATCCAGGGCGGCGCGATCTACCGCATCGAGGCAGTGTTCGTCGCGGTTCCGTATTACATGCCGTCTCCGTGGTCACCGCACGCGGAGTGATCTCCGCGGAGAAGGCGCCTCCGGCACCCCGACGAGCTACTCGAGCTTCGTCGCCGCCATTTGCGCTTCGAGCCGCGCTCTCAGTGCCTCGAACCGGGCATTTCCCGCGAGCGGGACGCCATACAGCGGATCACGCGCCATCTCGGCGGGGGTCATGACTGGAGGGAGCTGCGTCGAGAGTTGCTCGAGAAGCGCGGCCGCTTCGTCCTTCGCGCCAGCCCACGCGTACACGCAGGCGACGATGGGACTCACAAACCGCCGATCATTCGGCCACTGAGCGAGGCTCAGTGTCTCGCGCGACGCAGCCACGGCACGCGCCCGATCGCCGACGAAGGTGTTGCCCTCGGCGACGAGAAGGTGCAGCAAGGCGCGATTCCATTTCGTCTCGCGCCGATGCGCGACGAACTCGAGGACCTCGCGCCCGTCCCGGGCCGCCGCATCCCGATCGCCGAGCAGCAGATGCGTCCAGCCGCGAAGCTCCGCGACCGGATACTCGCCGGAGCCGCCGAAGTACGACCGAATCGTCGGGGTCGTGGCGCGGTCGAGCAGATCGGCGCTCTCGCGGTAGTGATGGGAGACTCGCAATATAGATAGTTCATATGACAGAGATGTCGCATTGTCGCTTGCGTTGATCGGAACGCGAGACGCGGCGATGATCCTTGCGGCAACTCGGCTCAAAGCCTGTGCGTTGCCCGTGTAGTCGAACACCGGCCCGTCTATCAGGCCTAGAGGAACTCGCGCAGGAAATTCGGCAATGTAAGCGTTTACGGACCGCAGCACTTGGGCAAAAGGCCGCCCGGCATCCAACAGTGCACCGATCAATTCGCCCAGGGCAAAAGGATTTTTGGGGTCGAGCGCCAGCGCGCGCTGCGAGCGGTCAACCGCCTCATCGAGGCGGCCGGCCATCTCCAAGGCTTCGGACGTGATGGACAACGCGCCCGGATCGGACAGCCCTGCGGCATCGGCGGCTTCATAGGCGGCGAGTCCTCCGCTCAGGTCCCGCTCGATGTAGACGAGATACAACCCCTTCTGAAACAGCACGTTCGGGTTGCCAGGCGCCAGCCGTTCGGCTGTTGCGAGGTCCTGTTGCGCCAACGGCAATATCTTTCCATCGGTGTCGTAGTTGTAGAAGAACCGCGCGTTGCGTATGCCTGATCGATCCGCATAGGCCACGGCAAACGACGGGTCGCGCGCCACTGCGCCGTTGAGAAAGCCCTCCAGGTCGTCTAGAACAGCGACGGGCGTACTGATGCCTGTGATAGAGGAGGTCCTTTCGAGCTGCATCTTGAGATAAAGGTCGTAGGCTTCCGGGTCGTGCGTCAGGGGCTCGAGCGTGCTCGCTCGGCCCGTGAGCTGCGCTGAGAGCTGCGAGGCCACCTTGTTTGCGACCTCGGACTGCAGCGTCAGGGCATTGACGAGCGTACGGTCGTAGTCCTGCGCCCAGAGGTGCTCGTCGCTGCGCGCGTCGATGAGCTGCAGCGTCAGGCGCACCTCGTTGCCCTCGCGGCGCACGGAGCCCTCCAGCACGTGCGTGGCGCCGAGCTCGCGGGCGATCTCCTGCACGGTCTTGTTCGCGCCGCGGTACACCATCATGGTGGTCCGCGAGATCACCTCCAGGTCCGGCGAGCGGTTCGCCAGGGCCGTGAGGATCTCCTCGTGCAGGCCGTCGGTGAAGAAGGCGTTCTTCGGGTCCGGAGAGAGATTCTCGAAGGGCAGGATGGCGAGGCGCGACTTGCCGGGGGCGGGGGCAGCAGCGGCGGCTGTGGCCGCGGCAGCACCCGTGGCGAGCGGACTGCTCGAGGGCGCTGACGGGACAGCCGTCGCCGCCGGCGCGGCGCTCGACGCCGGGAGCGCCGGCTGAACGGGTGGATTCTGGGCCGATAGACTCTGTTCAGCCTGCCCCGAGAGGGCGATCTGGTGAGGGCGCACGAGCGCCCACAGCAGCCCTGCCCCCAGCAGCAGCAGGATCGCGATGATGCTCGCCTCCGCTCCCGAGACGTGGCGGCTCGCCCGATGGCCGTGATACCACGCCAAGGTCACCGCTACGGGCAGCCCGAGGCCCAGGACGGCAATGAGGATCTGCCCGACCGAGTCCGGCCAGCCGTAGGCGCGGGCGATCAGGTCCTCGACGTGGGTCAGCGCCAGCGCGGCGGCCAGGTAGCCGAGCGCCGACTGGATGATGCGGTGCTCCCTGATCCGCTGCCATACGCGATCCGTCTCCCCCCTCGCCGCGGCGGGCTCGGACGTGCCAGCCATGCTTTCCTGCGAGGACGCCCGATGCGCCGCCGAGGGGGAGGCGGGATTAGATTGATCGCTCTGATGAGGTGCCTCGCCCATCGTGGACGGACAATAGCAGATTCGGGACGCGCCGGTTTTCAGCCGCCAGTCCCGAGTAGGCCCTTTAGATATTCCAAAAGTGTCTGAACATCAAGCCCGAGCCAAGGCGTTCTCGCTCACGAACAGGTTGCGAGACCGGAATGCCGGCGGGCTCTCCAGGAGCAGAACGGCGCGCACGGCTGCAAGCGGAGAGGCAAACCACGGCCGGTGAAGCTTCCGCAGCTCGGCATCTACCCAATGGGGGAGCGGCAAGTCGAACTGGCGTGCGAGCTCTTCAGCCGTTGCCGCGAGGTAAGCGTCCTGAACTCGGCCGAGATCGGCGAAACGCGGCGCGAGCGGCACCGGCTCCTTGGTGAGGGCATGCGCCGAGGGTGCCAGGTAGAACTCGTCGAGGAAATTGCCGAGGCACCGATCGAACGAGTCGCCCCCCATGACCTGTTCGGCGACCTCGGCCAAACTCGCAGGTCTCATACCTTGCCCTCCTGCAACAAACCTTCGACGTCCCGTGGGGAATATAGATCACAAATCGCCGTTCCCACGAAATTATACTCTGCCTGAGGAGTGCTCGGAGCTGCGCGCCTCCGCGGTCTGCGGCGGCGCCGGCGGCAGCCGCCGGCCGCGGATCAGGTCCGCACCCTTCTCGGCGACCATGATCGTCGGGGCGTTGGTGTTGCCGCCGGGGACGTTCGGCATCACGGACGCGTCCACCACTCGCAGTCCGGCAATGCCGCGCACCCTGAGCTCCGCATCGACCACCGCGCGCTCATCGAGGCCCATGCGGCACGTGCCCACGGGGTGCTGCGTGATCTCTCCGGTGCGGCGGATGTATTCCTCGAGCTGAGCGTCGGAGGCCACCTCGGAGCCTGGCGCGATCTCGCGCACGATGAGGCTCTTCAGCGGCTCGCACGAGTAGATCTCGCGGGCGGCGCGGATTCCGCGGATCATGCGCTCGACGTCGCTTCGCTCGCGAAACAAGTTGAAAAGGATGCGGGGCGGGTCGGCCGGATTGCTCGAGCGCAGGGTGACCTCGCCGCGGCTGTCCTCGCGGATCATGGAGACGGCCACCGCGAGGGCGTGGGCGGGCGGCTTGAAGCTCGGGTACCAAATGTGCGCGCCGGGCGTCGCCGCCGCGCCTCCGGCGGGGCAGGTGAGCTGCATGTCGGGCCGGTCGAGGTGCGGCTCGGTGCGCAGAAAGACGTTGCCCGCGCAGGCGTTGGTCGCAAAGGGTCCCGTGCCGAGGAGCGCCCAGCGGATCACCGAGAGCACCGCGCGGTCGACGCGCAGCTCGGACAGAAAGGTCTTCGGCCGGGCGATGTTCAACGTGAACGCGAGCGGGTGCTCGATCAGGTTCTTCCCGACGCCGGGCAGGTCGACGACCGGCTCGATGCCGTGCGCCCGCAGCTCATCCGCCGGCCCTATCCCAGAGAGCAGCAATGCCTGGGGCGAGCCGTAGACGCCTCCCGCCAGCACGACCTCCCGCTCGGCGCGGACTCGCAGCGGCCGGCCGGCGTGGATGTATTCGATGCCGACCGCGCGCCCATTCTCGACCAGCACGCGATGGACGAGCGCATGGGTCCGCACCGTGAGATTGGGCCGCCGCATCGCCGGGTACAGGAACGCCCGCGCGGCGCTCGCGCGACGCCCCCGGCGGGTCGCGGTCATCTCCATCCGCATGAACCCTTCGGAGCGCTCGCCGTGATAGTCCGGCGTGACCGGATAGCCCGCCGCGGCCGCGGCTTGTCCGACCACATCGGTGAGAACGTAGTGCGCCGGAGGCACCGTCACCTCGAGCTCGCCCGATCCGCCGTGATACGGGCCTTCGCCGAGCCAGCTGCGCTCGGAGCGCTTGAAGTAGGGCAGCACGTCGGCGTAGCCCCAGCCCTCGAGCCCCATGGCGCGCCAGTCGTCGTAGTCCAGCCGATGGCCGCGCGCGTACACGAGACCGTTGATCGTGGATGAGCCACCGAGCGCCTTGCCGCGCAGGACGGGGATGCTGCGGCCGAGGAGTCCCGGCTCCGGCTCGGTGACGAAGCCCCAGTTGAGCTTCCGGGA
>JASHYG010000444.1 GCA_030043215.1 Gammaproteobacteria bacterium | reverse complement strand
ACGAACAGGATGTCCGGCGGTGCGAGATCGAGCTCCTGCGCGAGGCGCCGGAAGCACAGCGGACTCGGCTTCGCGGCGCCGATCTGCCGCGCGTTGAGGGAAAGCGCGAACAGCCCGGAGAGCCCGATGCGCGCGAGATCGGCATTGCCGTTGCTCAGAGTCGCGAGCACGTAGCGCGCCCGCAGCCGCTCGAGCGCCGGGCGCACATCGCGAAAGAGCTCGATCTCGTTGCGCGCGGCAAAGAAGACCTCGAACGCACGTTCGGCAACCTCCGGCCCATATCCGCATTCGCGCGCGTGCCTGGCGAGTGTCTCGGTGCGCAGGTAAGTCATGTCATGCGCCTTCGCCGGCTCCTCGCGGGCGAGCTGCATGCGCGCGGCCCGCATGTCCTCGACCGAGACCCGCTCCGGGATGCGCGGACAGTGCTCGCGCAGCCAGTCGAGGAGGCGCCGCTCCGCGCGCGCGATCACGGGCTCGACATCCCACAGGGTATTATCGAGGTCGAATGCGACGGCGCGGACGTGGTCGAGCATCGCGGCTCGGGGCGGAGGCATCGTGCATTTTAACTCGATCGCCCGCGGAGCTGGGATGAGCTGACTCCATGCCGACCGAAGCCGCCGCCATCGTCGTCTTCCTGCTGACCTACCTCGCCATGGCGCTTGGCGGATTTCCGGGGTTGCGGCTCGACCGTGCCGGCGCCGCGCTCGCGGGCGCTGCCGCGATGGTCGCGTGCGGCGCCCTCTCTCTCGACGAGGCGTACCGCGCCATCGATCTCGGCACCCTCACCCTGCTGCTCGGGATGATGATCGTGATCGCGAACCTGAGGCTATCGGGCTTCTTCGAGGTCGTCGGCGCCTGGGCGGCCGCGCACGCGCGCTATCCGTTCTTCCTTCTCGTGGCCGTGGTGCTCGTCTGCGGCTTCTTCTCGGCTTTCCTGGTGAACGATGCCGTCTGCCTGGTGCTCACGCCGCTCGTGTGCGAGCTCACCATCCGGCTCAAGCGCCCGCCCGTCCCCTACCTGCTCGCCGTCGCCATGGCCTCGAACGTCGGCAGCGTCGCGACGATCACGGGCAACCCGCAGAACATCATCATTGGCAGCCTCTCCGGCATCCCCTACGCCCGATTCGCGGCCGCCCTGGCGCCCGTTGCCGGCCTGGGGCTCCTGCTCACGATCGCGCTGCTCGCCCTGGTATTCCGCGGCGAGTTCTGGAGCTTCGAGACCCTCCGCGCCGAGCCGCAGCGGGCGGGATCGCAGCCGGCGGAAGCGCGGCGCCACCGCGCCCATCGCGCGCTCCTGGCGAAGGCGATTCTGGTGACGCTCGCGATGATGGCGGCTTTTTTCGCGGGCCTGCCGCCACCCGCGGTCGCGATCGCCGCCGGGGCGCTCATGCTCATCACTCGCCGGGTGGATGCCCGCAAGGTCTACGCCGAAATCGACTGGCCTCTGCTTGCCATGTTTGCCGGCTTGTTCATCGTGGTCGCCGGCATGGAGAAGTGGGTGGTCTCCGCGCGGGCCGGAGCCGTCATCGGCGCGATGGGGCTCGAGCGAGTCTCCGTCTTGAGCGCGGTCACCGTAGTGCTCTCGAACCTGGTGAGCAACGTGCCCGCCGTACTCGTGCTGAGACCTTTCGTCACCGCGCTGCACGACCCGCGCCGGGCCTGGCTCGTCCTCGCGATGGCGTCCACCCTCGCGGGCAATCTCACGCTCGTGGGCTCCATCGCAAATCTCATCGTGGCACGAAGCGCGGAGTCGCACGGCGTCGAGATTCGATTCTGGACCTACCTGAAGGCGGGCGTGCCGCTCACCTTGCTCACGGTGCTCGTCGGCGCCCTCTGGCTGTAGAGCACGGCTCGCTCAATCGGCGCCGGCCGGCTGGGATAAGCGCTGCGTCTCGGCTTCCAGCCGTGCCGTCTGCTCGAGCCACGCGGCTTCCGCCACCTCCGTCTCGCGCGCAAGGCGCGCCTGTCGCTCCAGCAGCTCGAGCAAGCGTTGCTTCGACTCGTCCGCGTAGATTTCCGGCCCCGCGAGCGCTGCCTGCACCTGCGACTGCTCCGCGTGCAGACGCTCGAGCTCGCGCTCGACGCTCGAGACCGCCGCGCGCAGCGGGCTCAGGCGGTTACGGTATTCGGCCTCCTCTCGCTTGCGCTGCTTGCGGGACTCCGAGGTTTCCGCCTCGCGCTCGGCGGGCGTTGCGCTCTGCGGCCCCGACGCAGAGGCGGCATTCCCCGCTTCCGCCAGCCACTTCGCGTAGTCGTCGAGGTCGCCGTCGAACGGCGCGAGCCGGCCGGCGTGCACCAGATAGAGCTGATCGACCACCGTTCTCAGGAGGTGCCGGTCGTGCGAGACGAGCACGACGGCGCCCTCGTAGTCCTGCAGCGCAACGGCGAGCGCCTGGCGCATCTCGAGATCGAGGTGGTTGGTCGGCTCGTCGAGCAGCAGCAAGTTGGGCCTCTGGTACGCGATCAGCGCGAGCGCGAGGCGTGCCTTCTCGCCCCCCGAGAACGGCTCCACGGGCTCGAACACCCGATCTCCGCGAAATCCATAGCCTGAGAGATAGTCGCGCAATTCCTGCTCGGTCGCACGGGCCGCACGCGCGCCACCAGCCCGCCGCAGCGCCCGGATCGGCGACTCCTGCGGCGCGAGCTGCTCGATCTGATGCTGTGCGAAATAGCCGAGCGTCAGATCGCGTGCCGCGCTCCGCGTGCCGCCGAGCGCCGGGATCTCGCCGGCGAGCAGCTTCATGCACGTGGATTTTCCGGCACCGTTGCGTCCCAGCAGCCCGATCCGGTCACCGGGTGCGAGCGTGAGCGTCACCTCGCGGAGCACTTCGCATCCAGCGTAGCCCGCGGTCTGCTTCTCCACCGCGAGGAGTAGGCGCGGAAGCTTGCTGGGCTGCTCGAACGAGAGCTCGAGCGAGGAGTCCACGTGCGCCGGAGCGATGCGCTGCATGCGCGCGAGCGCCTTCAAGCGGCTCTGGGCCTGCCGCGCCTTGCTCGCCTTGGCGCGAAAGCGCTCGACGAAGGACTGCATGTGCGCCATCTCGCGCTGCTGGCGGGCGAAGAGAGCCGCCTGCTGCGCCAGCTCCGCCGCGCGCTGCTCCTCGAATGCGGAGTAGTTCCCCCGGTACGAGCGGGCGGTGCCGCGCTCGAGATTGACTACGCGATTCACGATGTCGTCGAGGAATTCCCGGTCGTGCGTGATGAGAAGCAGCGTGCCCGCGTAGCTCTGCAGCCAGCCTTCGAGCCACAGGATCGCGTCGAGATCCAGATGGTTGGTCGGCTCGTCGAGCAGCAGCAGGTCGGAGCGGCACATCAGCGCCCGCGCAAGACTCAGGCGCACGCGCCAGCCGCCGGAGAGCTCGTGCGCCGGCCGCCCCTCATCGGCCGTCGTGAACCCGAGCCCATGCATCAGACGGGCGGCGCGGCTGCGCGCGTCGTAGCCCTGAGCCGCTGCGTAGCGGGCATGGGATTCCGCGAGTCGGGCGCCGTCGTGCCGGCGCTCCGCCTCCTCGATATCGCGCTCGATCGCACGCAGCTCGGCGTCGCCGTCGAGCACCAGCTCGATCGCCTGACGGTCACTCGCCGCGTCTTCCTGCGCAACATGGGCGAGGGTGAGGCCGGGCGGCATCTCGAACGTACCCTCCTCGGGCTGGAGCTCCCCGCGCACCAGCGCGAGCAGACTCGATTTGCCACTGCCGTTCACGCCGGTGATGCCGACTTTCTCGCCGCGAAAGAGTGCGAAAGTCGCGCCGGAGAACAGCAGCCGCGAGCCGCGCCGGAGGGATACGTCGCCGAAATTGAGCATGGGTACCGCAGAGCGTCGAGGGCCGATTGTACCGGTAAAAGGCAACGCCGCTTGCAGACACCCGCCGAGGTGTCTATATAATGAGGACGGTCGCAAAGAGAAGAACTGGAAGCGGAGCTGGGCGGACATTCCAATGCACAGAGACAGGCGCCGTCTCCTGTCCGCTCGGTCCGGGAACCGTTCCACTACAGGGAGTCATTCATGCTGATACTGACACGTCGCTCGGGCGAGACCGTTCATATCGGTGACGATGTGGTCGTCACCGTTCTGGCCGTCAAAGGCAATCAAGTCCGCATCGGCATCAATGCGCCGCGGAGCGTGGCAGTCGATCGCGAGGAGATCTTCGAGCGCAAGCGCAGCGAAAGCGCCGCTAGACTGCTCGACGCTTCCGACGCCGGACCGGCCGTCGCGGATATCGCCAAGTCCTGAGACGATCGAGTGGGCCATCGACGGGGCCGCCAGACGAGCCCGGCCGATGGCCGCGATCATTCGCCGATTTGCCGCGCCGAGACCATGCTCCGACCGGATCCTTCGGACCATAGGCAAGGGGAGACCTCACTGTGAGCAGAATGCGTGGAGCGATGTGGATGATCGTGGCCCTGATGCCCGTGGCAGCGCTCGCCGATGGTCCGGCACAGCCGCCGCCGCCGATGGGCGTTTGGACCGGCGCGGGGCAGCTCGGCTACATGTCGTCCCAGGGTAATTCCGACGCCAAGTCGGCGAACGCCGCGCTCGACATGTCGTACCTGGAAAACGCCTGGAAGCATACCCTGCATCTCGATCTGCTCTACGGGCAGAGTGCGGGCGTCACCTCGGCGGAGCGCTACGATGCGCTGTGGCAGACCAACTACAACATCGACTCGAACCTGTATACGTTCGGCGCCTTGCGCTACGGGCACGATCTGTTCGATGGGTTTCAATACCAGGCAAGCGGCACGGGAGGCGTCGGCTACAAGCTGATCGATACCAGCTCGATCACGCTCACCACGCAGGTCGGCGCCGGCTACATGGCATCGCGTCCGGAGCTGCTGGTTCACGATCCGGCCACCGGCGCCGTGATCTACCGGACTCTGCAGCCGAGCCAGGACTACGCCATTGCCACCGCCGGGCTGAACTACTCCCAGAAGCTCACCAGCACGACGACGCTCACCGACCAGTTCCTGATCGACACAGGATCGGACAACACGCTCATCACGAACACGCTGGCACTCACGGTGAAGATGTCCAAGAAGCTGGCGCTCAGCCTCGGCTACAACGTGCAGGACAATACCCAGCCCTCACCGGGCACCAAGTCACTCGATACGGTCGAGACCGTCAATCTCGTCTACTCGTTCTGATGCAAGGCCCCCTCAAGCATCGAGGAAAAAGTCATGAGCATAGCCAGTGAATTCAAAGAATTCGCCATGCGCGGCAGCGTCATCGATCTTGCGGTCGGTGTGGTCATCGGCGGGGCGTTCGGAACGATCGTCACCTCGCTCGTCAACGGCATCATCATGCCCGTCGTCGGCGTGCTGACGAGCGGCACCGATTTCTCCAATCTCGCCCTGAGAATCGCCACGGACGCCAAGGGCGCGCCCGTGATGCTCAAGTACGGCGTGCTCGCGCAGTCGGTGGTCAATTTCCTGATCATCGCGTTCGTCATCTTCATCTGCGTGCGGGGAATCAACAAGCTGAAGAAGCCCGCTCCTGCGGCCGCGCCTCCCCCGCCGCCGCGCCAGGAAGTCCTGCTCGAGGAAATCCGCAACCTGCTCGCCAAGCAGCCGGGAGCTCGCACGTGATCGGCCGCTGGGCCGGCGCGTGCTGCCTCGCGCTCGCGGCGGGCGCCGCGCTCGTGGCGGGCGCCGCGCTCGCGGCCTCGCCTGATACCTCAACGGGTGCCTCGCCGGGCACCACCCCGGGCGCCGACGAGGTCGGCCAGTGGTACGTCACGCCAGAGCTGGGCGGCACGTTCGTCGATACGGACCGCGACGTCAACAACGCGCCGTACTACGGCATCGCGCTCGGCAAGAATCTCGACGAGGATTGGAGCGCGGAGCTCGACGCAGTGACCGGAAACGACGGAGGCAAGCAGGGCACACCGGGTCTGCGGATCACCGCGGTGTCCGCGAACGTTCTCCGCGTGCTCGACCGCGATTCGATTCTCTCGCCATTCCTCAGCGCCGGCATAGGCGTCATCATCGACAATCCGGTCGCCGGCAGCTCTCACGACGATCTCATGGCGCAGATCGGCGCCGGATTCCTCGTTCACGCCTGGCAAAGCGAGGACGGCTCCCGCACGTTCGACCTGCGCCCGCAAATCACAGCGCGGTTCGACGACCTGTCCTACGGGCACCCGCTCGACGTGCTGGTCGGCTTTGGCTTTCAGTTCAGCTTCGGCGCTCCGGTGACGCGGCACGTCGAGGCCGCGCCGCCGCCACCGCCGGTCGCCGCGGCTCCGCCGCCACCCCCTCCACCCCCGCCGCCGGCGCCGCCGCCTGCCCAGCCCAATCCCAAGTGTCCGAACGTTCCGCCGGGCGTGGCAGTGGACGCCGAGGGCTGCCCGCTCAAGGGCTCCATCACTCTCGAGGGCGTGCATTTCGCCACCAACTCCGCGCGACTCACGCCGGAATCCTCGGCGGTGCTCGATTCGGTCGCGGCCTCGCTCAGGGCGCACCCGCGGCTGCGAGTGGAAGTGCAGGGGCACACGGACGGCGTCGCATCCGAAGCGTACAACCTCAGGCTGTCCCAGGCGCGTGCCAGTGCGGTGCGTGACTATCTCATCGCACACGGCGTGGAAGCCGACGAGCTCACCGCCAAGGGGTACGGCAAGCTGCGGCCGATCGCCACCAACGAGACGGCCGCCGGCCGGGCGCTGAATCGTCGAGTCGTTCTGGTCGTGCTGGAGAACCCGGGCGACGTGGAGGTGAAGCAGGGCGGCAGCGATCGCTAGCGCTTGAGCTTCGCGTCGAACAGCGCGACCAGCGTCTGCCAGTGGCGCTCGGCGGCGGCGGCATCGTAGACGGGTGTATCGCGAAACACCCAGCCGTGCTTGGCCTGGTAGGTCTCGATCTTGTGGTCGACGCCGGCTTCGGTCAGGGCGTCCTCCAGCCGCTTCTTCATCTCGTCGGGAAACGATGGGTCCTCGATCGCTCCCGCAATGTAGACACGCGACTTGATCTTCGGGACGAGCCGGTGCGGGCTGTCCGGAGCGTCGGTCGCGAGCCGTCCTCCGTGATACGACGCGGTGGCAACGATGCGGTCCGGGTACGTTCCGGCGGCGGTGAGCGACATCAGCCCGCCCATGCAGTAGCCCGTCGTGCCGATCCCGCCGGGCCTCACGTCGGACTGCGCCGCGAGGTGATCGAGGAACGCTCGCGTGTCGGACATGATGTTGGCGGGCGTAGCCGGCCCGAAGAACTTCTCCATCAGGACCTTGCGCTTCTCGGGATCGGAGAACACCGTGTGGGGATCCATCGGCTCGTACGCTCCGGACCGATAGAAGAGGTCCGGTAGCAGCACGTAATAGCCGTAGGTCGCGAGTCGCTCGCCGAGCTCGAGCATCGCAGGACGAATGCCGAGCCCGTCCATGTAGACGAGAACCGCGGGCCACGAGCCGCCCGTGGCCGGGCGGAACACGTAGCTCGGACAGCTCCCGTCCCTCGTCTGGATCGTGATCTGGCTCATGAGCCGCGTTTTAGCACAGCCCGGGGTGGATTTCTCGCTCGCGGCGGCGAGCGACCGCGGGCGCACCCTCGGATGAGGGTGGGTCGAAACCTGCTACCATGCCCGCACCGCAAGCCCCCATCCCACGACATCGCTCCGGGAGCAACGGATGAGCACACCTCCGAAAGCCCCGCCGCCTCAGGCGACGATCATGGAACTCATCGGCGGCGTTTGGGCCGCGCGAGCCGTCGCAGCCCTGGCACGGCTCGGCGTGGCCGATCAGCTCGCGCAGGGGCCGCGCACCGCCGCGGAGCTGGCGCCCGCCATCGGAGCCGACCCAGGCGCTCTATATCGCCTGCTGCGCGCCGTGACCGGCATCGGAGTGCTGACCCAGGATGCCGGTGGCCGCTTCGGTCTGACGCTGCTCGGCAACTGCCTCCGCTCGGACGTACCGGGATCGATGCGAGCCGCCATTGCCTCCGAGCTGGATGTCGCGCACTGGCAATCCTGGGGCCACTTGGACGAGTGCATCCGCACGGGACAGCCGGCATTCAGCAAGCTGTTCGGAATGAGCCCTTGGGAGTACTACACCACGCGGAACCCCGACGACGGGCGCCTGTTCTCCGAGAACATGACCGCGATGTCCTGGGCGGAAATGCAAGCGATCCTGGCGGCCTATTCCTTCGGCGACGCCCGTGTCGTCGTCGATGTCGGCGGCGCGCACGGCGCGTTTCTCGCCGCGGTCCTCGCAAAGATACCGCGGGCGCGCGGTATCCTCTTCGACCAGTCCCAGGTGGTGGAGCTCGCGGGCCCGGCTCTGGAGAAGCTCGGCGTCGCCGCTCGTGTCGAGCGGGTCGGCGGTGATTTCTTCGAGTCCGTACCCGCGGGGGGCGATCTCTACCTCCTGAAGCACATCCTGCACGACTGGAACGACGAGGAGTGCGTGCGAATCCTCCGGTGCGTACGCAAGGCGATGGCTCCCGCGGCGCGAGTGGTCGTCGCCGAGATCCCCATCTCGGAGGACAGCCATTCACCGTTCGCTTCGCTGCTCGACATCAACATGCTCGTGATGCTGACGGGCAAGGAGCGCACGCCCGAGGAGTACGCCGAGCTTTTCCGCCGGGCGGGCTTGAAGATGGCGAGCGTGACGCCCACCGAATCGCCGATCGCAGTGCTCGAGGCGCGGGC